>CAZDSM010000032.1:0-2249 GCA_964508205.1 Candidatus Hydrothermarchaeota archaeon
ACCTCGCGAAGAAGCTCTTCGGCGTTGGATATGTTAACGTACTTCCGACTTCAGGGGTTGTTGCTAACATCTCTGCCTACTTTGCCTTCTCTAAACCAGGGGATACTATGATGGCTCTGCAGGTTCCCCATGGGGGTCATATCAGCCACGCGGAGCTCAGCGCTGCGGGGGTCCGCGGGTTAAAGGTTAAGGGTTTCCCCTTCGATGAGAAGATGATGAACATAGACGTGGACATGGCAATAGCGAAGGTGCGGAAGGTGAAGCCGAAGATCATGCTCTTCGGGGCCAGCGTATTCCTGTTTCCCCATCCCCTCAGGGAGCTCCGCGAAGTCGCGAACGAGGTGGGGGCAGTTGTAATGTATGATGCAGCCCATGTGCTTGGACTAATAGCCGGGAAGCAGTTCCAGCGGCCCTTGGAAGAAGGTGCTGATCTGATCACGAGCTCCAGGCACAAGACCTTCCCAGGGCCCCAGGGGGGCTTGATCTTGTCCAAGGAGGAGCACAGCAAGAGAATAAGCAGGGCGGTGTTCCCTGGTTTAGTTTCTAATCATCACCTCCATCACCTCGCTGGTCTTACTGTAGCTCTGGCGGAGATGCTTGAATACGGCGAGGCCTATGCTAGGCAGATAGTGAGGAACTCGAAGGTCCTTGCATCCTCCCTCCACGACCTTGGTTTTAGAGTTCTGTGTGAGAACCAGGACTTTACAGAATCTCATCAAGTAGTTGTGGACGTGTCAGGTAACGGAGGCGGCACCTTCGTAGCAGAGACCCTGGAGCGGGCCAACATAATAATAAACAAGAACCTCTTACCCTGGGACGACATCTCCAAAGCCGTTAATCCCACTGGTATCAGACTCGGCACCCAGGAATTGACCAGGGTCGGTATGAAGGAGGGGGAGATGGAGGAGATCGCGAAGCTGTTTAAGAGGTTGATTATTCAGGGGGAGGCCATCGAAAATGTTAAAAGAGATGTGGTAGGATTTAAAAAGAATTTCAAAGAGGTGAAGTATTGTTTTGAATCCAGAGATGCGTACAAGTACTTTGAGTTTTCCTGAGGTGACTCATTGAAATTAGTGGCCTTTGATTTGGACGGCACTTTAATCGATGCTGATGCAGTCGACGAGTTCGCAAAACTCGCTGGTAAGGGTAAACAGGCCACCGATATTCGGAAAAAAGCCATGGATGGCAAGCTGAAACCCGAGGAAGCCCTCGTGAAGCGTGTTAAACTCCTTAAGGGCATGGAATGTGAGGAGCTGAAGGAAGCGGTTGAGAAGCTCCCTCTGATGAAAGGCGCAAGGAAGGCAACCAAAGAACTGATGAATCGGGGGGTAAAAGTCTGCATCATAAGCGGCGGCTTTGAAATAGTTGCGGAGAGGGTTAAAAAGGAACTCGGCCTCGATTACGCGGTCGGCAATGAATTAATGGTGAATGCTGGAAAGCTCACAGGGGAGATGAAGGGTCCGACGTTAAAGGAGGGGTCCAAAGGCAAGGTTCTAGCCCAATTCGCCAAGCGCGTGGGCGTGCCCCTTTACGAGTGCGCCGCCGTGGGCAACGGCGTCAACGATGTGAGCATGCTCAAGAAGGCCAAGCTTAAAATCGCCTTTAACCCCCGGTCCTCCCTGGGTAAAATATCGGACGTCATCATAGATGAAAAAGATATCACCCGCATTTTACCACACGTATTGGGCGAGGCCGATGTGGAGGTCCTTCGCAGGGGGGGAGAAGAACGCAGGATGAGGATAGACCAGCTGAAGAAAGACATTTCTCAGAAAAGGAACAGTATAAGGGATATCGGCAATAAAAAGCGTGAGATAATCAATGCCATCATGATCAAGAATGCCGAGGCCAATAAGATCAAGGCATCCCGGGACGAGCTCAACGCGAAGGTTAAGGCCACCAAAGTCGAGCGGGACAAGGCCAACGAGAAGGTCAAGACACTGCTGACGGACTTCAAGGCCCTCCAGGAAAAGGCCCCCAAGGGGGACTTTAAGAAGCTCCTCAAAGAGGTGCAGACGTTGGAGTGGAACTTGCAGACCCGCGTGATGGAGATAAAAAAAGAGGATGCCCTCGTGGAGAAAATCAAAGAGCTCCACCAGGAGCTCGAGGAGTATAGGGGCCTTATAAAACTATCCAAGCAGATAGATGAGAACAAGAAGAACTCCAGGAAGCTCCATGAGAAAATCCTCGCCATATCCCAGGAGTCCCAGCATCATCACGAGAACTTCCTTCAAGCCATAGATAAAATCCGG
>CAZDSM010000033.1:0-2732 GCA_964508205.1 Candidatus Hydrothermarchaeota archaeon
CTCCCCTTTAAAGCGCAGAAGGGCGTGGGAAAGGCACTGGCTATCCCAAGGGCTTTGAACTCCCTCTTCAGCTGCAACTCCAACCCAGAGGGAAGCCACTCCTTGTCATCTATGGGCACGATAACCGCTTTCGCACGCGCTTTTCTAGCTACCTCTGGTACGAGCTGCATGGACGAGGGCGACTCTCCAAGAGCGAGAACCAGCTCGGCTTTTGGCAAATTACCCTGGAGGTATTCTTCCAGATCGTCCAATAGGGGGGGTAAGCTAGGGGGTAATTCCCAGGCTTCAATCTTCCACCCCCGGGGAGCATGGGCTCTGATGTTCCTCACCTTCCTGTGACCGAACTCTCCCTGGACAATTGCAAGAACGCGCATTTTAATCACAGCATTACCGCCAGCAACAGTACCAGAACGCCGAGGAGGATATTTCCCCTGGCTATTAGCACTACCATCTTCTTGGTCCTTCTGAAACCCTCATCATTCTCCTGGGCATTCACCCTAAGTCTCGGTGTCAGGAAAAAGGAGTGACCCGCGCTCATGGCAATCATGATGACAACAATTAAAACCTTAGCGAGTAATGTGGTGCCGAACCTTGAGCCCAGCAACTCATCTAAACCAGAGACTCGCTGCGAAACATTGATAACCCCTGTGATAATCAGCACCGCTAAACTTCCCCAGCTCAGATATTTAAAACGCTTTCCCAGGCTCGCCAAAAGCTCAAGGCGCTGCTCAGGGGTGGCCTCCATCCTCAGCACAGGATTTAAAGTTAGAGAGGTAAAAATCTTGCCCCCGAGCCAGACCACAGCGGCGGTAATATGAAGCCAAACCACTAATGTCATTCCATTCATTACCTCTATCTCCACAGGCAGGCACTGCAGGCAGAGCACGTCCTGCAGCTTTTGCCCTTGCCCGAGAAATCGTAGACAGTCTCTTTGCAGCGCGTGCATACCCAAGTGCTCACATCCAGACCCATAAGCCTGGCTTTTAGCGGCTCCATTTTATCTCCGCAAGCAGGGCAGCCTATTTCCATTTTATTGTTTATATCCACTATCTACCGCCTCTTAAACTCCTGCACGCCTCTAGGCCGCTTCCTCATAGACGCTCCTGGTTTTTATCATATCCGCAGTCTACCCCCTGCATCCCTCAAAGAATTAGTTGTTTCCCCGAACATGTTCGGGAGAAAGCCTATTACTTCCCTGAGAAAGAAAATACTCAGCCTGGAGGAATAGGATGGAAACTGTAAACCTCGATGAGCTGGAGGAGTATTCCAAGGAATACCCTGTCACCAAACTCCTTTACGATTCAAAGGCAGCGCGGGTAGTGCTCTTCTGCTTGGATGCAGGACAGGAGATACCTGTCCATGTCAGCACCTCCGAGGTGCTCATGCAAGTGCTCAAGGGCAGTGGAAGCCTGATAGCCGGGGAGGAGGAAGTTAAAGCTGAGCCGGGAATCATAGTGGCCTGCGCAAGGGAAGAGCCCCACGGCATGAAATCCGAGGATAGAATGGTGGTCCTTGCCACCATAGCGCCAAGGCCCTGAAATTTATTACCTACACCTACGAGTAAAACTCTCTTTTTCAAAATGGATAGCTTATCGAAGGTAAATACAGCGCAGAAATGCCCTGATCACAGCACCCCACCGAACCTGAGGGTAACTGCCAGGAGTATTACCAGAAGCCCGAGGAATAGATTGCCCCTCGCTAAAATGGTCAGGAAGCGGGTTAAATTCGTTGCCCTCCCCTCCGTACCCCTCTCCACAAGCTTCGGCCCAAGGTAGAAATCGTGGAGGATGCTGAGGGATATCATTATGAACACCAGTGCAAGCTTCAGGAGAAGAGTTTTACCATAACTGGTGTTGATGAGGTCGTTCCAGGCGCTGATTTTCTGGAGGGCGTTGTACAGTCCTGTTGTGATTAGGATGATTATTCCCCCCCAGCCGAGGTACTTGAATCTGGTGCCTATCTTGTTGACCAGTTCATACCGCAACTTATTGTCCTGGATACCCCTCTCCACGGGCACAATCACCAGGGTTATGAATATCATACCCCCTACCCAGGCGATGGCTGCTAGTATATGTATCCAGAGTATGAGGGATAGGGGGACCATGCTTCCGTCTTAGCCGTGAATGAAGTATGGTAGACAGTGTACGCACACGTAATCTTCCTTTCCCTTGTGGCGGAACTTTAATAATTTCTCCTCGTTGTCATCTTTTCCACAGTTACTGCATTTTATGTCGCTCATTATCTTACCTCCTCATTTACAGTATGTACAATTGGAATTATCTTTCTTTCCAGGGTTATTAAGATAGTATCGCCTTTATTTCAGATAAACTCGGCGCCCTACCGGCGACCTTTACCGTTGCATCAAGGATAAAGGCAGGGGGCAGAACATCGTACTCCTTAACCACCTCAGGGTCGAAGATGTGCTCTACCTGCGCGTCGATGCCAAGTTGGGCTAAAGCGTTGATGGTATCCATCTCCAGTTTGGCACACGTTGGGCAGCCGGGCCTTCCTAGGAGAGTTATCTTCATTTTTTATCCTCAAAGGCTCTTTTCAGTGCAGCTGCGATTCTTGCCTTGGCAGCGTGGTGCTCCAAACCGCAGCTGTGAATAAATTTCATCCTCTGTTCATCTGAAAGTTTACCGCAAAGGCTCATGATCCTCCGGAACTCCTCAGACACGCCCACAATTCCAAGGATAACCATATCCCAGTTTCTCTCTGCTATCGCCTTTACA
>CAZDSM010000034.1:0-2185 GCA_964508205.1 Candidatus Hydrothermarchaeota archaeon
ACATTTCCGCAGTTGAGGCAGTAAACTAACGTTTCAATGATTAGAAGTAAAGATCTCTTTCCCTATATCTGTATCCGTAGAGGGCTATCATATCCTCGAGAACGTCCTTTGGCACTGGGATGACGTGGTAGAAGGATTTTCCCCTGGCATTGGGCTTTGATAGGAGCATGTATCCCCTCTCAATGAGCCACAGGCGAAACCTCTCTAAATCGCTGTTCCTGTAGACCAAGCCCCTCCACTTTCCATTACCATCCTTGAGCATGCCGGAGTGCTCCTCCAATATCTTGAGGTAGCGCTTTGCGTTCCTCTCCCGCATCCTCTCTAGCTGCTCGCGGTTAAAGCTCCTCTTTATACCCTTCCTGGTGAGGAGCTTCTGAAGGGTGCTCTTGGCTATACCTGTGTCCCGGGAAATCTCCCCCAAACCCTTGTAGGGACGCCGTGAAAGGCATCCTGCTACAGTGAGCATGTCTGCCTCGAAGGGGCTTATGTCGTTCTTATAAGCCTTCGCGTGCCTGGGGGGCTGGCCCTTTAACCGCTTCTCAGCGAGCTGAATGAAGAGGGGCTTCATGATTAAGGTTCAACTCCTGAAAAGATAAAACTTTTCCCGCGCTCTCCCGAAAAGCAAATCATCCCCAGTGGGATATGACGTCTTTAATGCCCCCGAGGGAAGGAATTACGGATTATTTTCAGCTTACTCATGGGCCCCTCCAATAAAGTAATGCATAGTTAACGAGCACGTAAAAAGTGATGATTAAGATCATAAGCTTCGATGCCGACGGCACCCTGGTGGATAAGAAATTCATGGACCTCTTCTGGAACCGCGGCATCCCCGAGCTATACGCAAGGAAGCACAACATGAGCTTTGAAGAAGCGAAGATCGAAGTGGAGGGCATGTATCACAGCGTCGGCGAGAGGGATATACGGTGGTACATGCCGGAGTACTGGTTCACCCTCCTCGGCCTTGAGGAGAGATTCGAGGACGTGCTTAGACTCTTTGAGGCCGAGTTAAGGGTTTACCCGGAGGCTAGGAACGCCCTTGAGCGCCTCGTGGATAACTACGAGCTCATCGTAATATCCAACGCGCCCCGGGAAATCTTGGACTTCGAACTCGAGCGCGTGGGCGACTACTTCACCAAAAGCTTCTCCTCGACTACTGACTTCAAAAAGGTCAGGAAGACAGCCGATGTTTACCAAGAGATCCTCGAAAAGCTCGGAGTAAAAGGAGAGGAGATAGTGCACGTCGGCGACCACTGGGACTTCGACTACCTTGCACCAAGGGAAGCCGGGATAAAAACTTACTACCTGGACAGACAGGGGGAGAAAAAAGGCGACTACGTGGTCTCGGATTTAACTAAGTTCCAAGGCAAAATTGCGGCGCTTAATGATGGTCGTTCCCCCTAGGGCTCCGAGTCGATGGAAATCTTGCCCATGGCCTCGATTTCCCTGAGCAACTGCTCGTCGGTCTTGCCTTCTATCGATATTCCTAGGTTCTGAGCTATCTTCCTTATTCGAGGGGAGTCCTCTACCTCGCCCTCGTCGAACTCCTTCTTTGCCCTGCCCAGGGAACGCGCAAGCTCAGGGAGCTTTTTACCCCCGAAAATAAGGAAGAGGATAAGCAGGAGGATAAGGAGTTCAGGGTAGCCTATCATGCAACAAGCTTATGTCACTATATCCTTAATAATTTTTCTTAATAAACCCTCATGGTCGAAGGCAAGGTTTGAGGGGACCTCCCGGAAGGCCCTAGCCTCCAGGGCATCTGAACCCGCCTTCAACTCCCCACCTTTTTCCCTCGTAAGAAAGCAGACAGAAACTACGTGCCCCCTAGGGTCGCGCCCTGGATTTGAGAGAACGTCCAAAACCCTGACTACCTCCACATCAAGGCCCGTCTCCTCCTTTGCCTCGCGGACCGCGCTCTCCTCCAAGGGCTTGCCGTACTCCGCCAAGCCCCCTGGCAGGGCCCACCGTCCCTTATATGGCTCGAAGGCCCGTTTCACGAGAACAAAGGAGCCGTCCTTCCGAAGAAGTACCATGTCCACCGCAACATAGGGCTTCCTGATAATCAGGGAAATATGCCTGAGGAGCTCGACATATAGGCTCATTTCTCCCTTGATTTCAACTGCTAAATATAAATATCCTTGGCCTTCCATGAGATGACATGCGCGCAGCTGTCGTTGGCGCCGGTCTG
>CAZDSM010000035.1:0-8246 GCA_964508205.1 Candidatus Hydrothermarchaeota archaeon
CTACAAAACCAAATGCTACTACAAAACCTAAACATACAACGCCTAAACAGCCGCAGGTGGATGAGAACGCGGAGAAGTTCAAGAAGTTCTTCAGCGACCTTGCCGGAACCCTTAAGGCATATCTCCTAGACTCAGAGGCTAGCGTGATCAAGGAGGTGGCAGTCAGGGATTTAGCAGTGGCCCTCCAGAACTCGAATGAGAAGGTGTCTGCAGTGATATTTGATGGTGTGGTTACCCAGAGGCTCGTAGAGATAGCCAGTGAAAAGGAGGTTCAGTACCTGGTAGGGGCAAAAGTTGGAAACGTGGCTAAAAAGTCCTCAGATATTAGGTTGCTGACCGCCAAAGATCTTGGCGTCGCATAGTAGAAGAAAATTTTTTATGCATTGATGGAGAAGTGTGTATGTGGGCAAATGTATAAGGACGAGCTTCTACACCTTCATCAACTCCTTATTTATCTGATCAAGTTCCTATTGGATAACGGCGTGTCCAAGGAATTTTTTCAAGAATACAATGACCTTGGCATCTCCCCTCACCATATCCACAAGACAAAGGCCGAGCATAAACACGCCATTTTCGTCCTGTCCCACAGTATCTCCACGGTTCTTGCAGAGAACAACGAAATAGTTCCAAAAAGTGTTGCAAAAAGGCTTGGAGAGCTGGCGGAGAGGTGCAACACCGAAGTAAAATAGGTCCTAAGTGGGTAGGACAAAGCTCCTTTTCAACAGGACGCCGTCCTCCCCATCTGAGTAATAGGACCTCAGTAACCCTTTTTTCTGAAATCCTATGGCCTCGTAAAACCTTATCGCCTGCGTGTTAGAGACCCTCACCTCCAGATAGATCTCCCTGATTCCAGTTGATTCGAAAGCATTCATGGTTGCTTCCATCAGGGCACTACCTAGTCCCATACCCCTGTTTACTGAGTCAACGGCTATTGCGATAATGTGGGCTTTATCGTCCATCTTTCTTGAAATAATATATCCAACGACGTATCCATTCTTCTCAGCTACGAAAAAAGTCTCCGAATAGAGTTCGTAGAGGCTCAGAAGGAACATCACGTGGTAAGGGTCCTTAAAGGACTTGCACTCTATTTCATAGACCCTTTTAAGGTCTGTAGGCTTGAATTTTCTCACTATTATCATAGCATTTTCTGCAAACATTCACGGATTTCTTGTCCACCCCAGTTATATTGCTTGAGAATGCCATCACGCAATCCTTGTCTTTGCAGTGCTGCATCCCATAGCAGTGCAATAGCTCGTGGGCCGCTTCTTTGACAGACCTCTCCAGCAGCAGGGGGTAGTCCATTCCCTCGCCATAGAAAGCAGGGGAGAGCCTATGCAAGGAAATGTCACACGTTCTGCCATTAACCTGAGCCTGGCCGAAGATAAAGTTAAGCCTGCCCACGAAAAGGTCGGCCCAAGTAACGCCTACCAACTTATCAGCGTCGCTGCTCAGGGCGTTCTCTGCCACTAGGCTTAGAAACTGCTCGGAGTTGTATTGATTCCTATTAGGATAATACGCGTCCTCTGGCACTTCTGCTTTTACCTCTGAGACGCGGCATCCATCGAAAATGTTTTTTAGTTCCTCGCACAAATCCCTCAAAAGCGTTACATCCACGCTGCCGATTGGAACTATCTCTATCATTCTCAAGGTGATTAAATGCTCCCTGATTATAAAGCCTTTGCCGAGTACATAGCCATGAATTACCCCAGCGCGAGGAAAATAGTAGAGGTGGGGGTGGGCATGGAATTTGCTGTGGTAAAGGAGCTGAAAAGACTCTTGAAAGATGCGGAGATAATAGCAGTGGATATCCAAGGCCAAGATGCAGTTTACGAGGACCTTACGGCGTTGAGGCCCGGGCTCTACAGGGGAGCTGACCTTATCTACGCCCTACGACCCAACCCCGAGCTTTATCCGTATCTCGTGAAAATCGCCATTGAGGTCCGGGCGGACTTGATTATACGTCCTTTCAGCCTGGATCCACGGCCAAAAAAAGGGGAGCTGGTAAACTATAAAACAACTGCCTTTTATGTATATAAATATTTAGAGAAACAATGAAAACGATCCAGGAGACTAAGTTAATACGGGGGAAGGGATATCAGCACGGGTTTACTAGAAAAAATATGCAATTTAGTACCGATAAAATAAATATATATAGCGTCTTCTAATTTTATTTAGAGACGTTATAGTTAACGGACAGAGACGTAAAATTTCAAGGGGGGAAATAGCTTGGAATTTTGTCCATCGTGCAAGAGTTTCATGGTGCCGAGGAGCACCAATGGAAAGAAAGTTTTAGTGTGTAATGGTTGTGGTCATACCATGGATAAGTTCAGTGTGGAAAAGTATAGAATAACCGAGAACATCCATAATAAACCCGACGACATCCTGGTGGTGGAGGACGCTGGGAAGAAGAAAACAGAGGTGGACAGGCGCTACTTGGTCGACCTCTACGGCAAGGAGATGTATGAATTCGAAGAATAACTAGTCCCTCAAAATAGCTCCATCACTGGCAGAGCTTACGAGCTTTTGGTATATTCTAAGGTATCCTTTCTTTGCCCTGAGCTTAGGAGGCTTCCAGCTTTTTTTTCTTTTTTCGATTTCCTTTTCCTCAACAAGGAGGTCCAGTCTGTTTCCTGGGATGTCGATGCTTATTTCATCCCCCTCCCTGACCAGAGCTATAGGGCCGCCCTCCATGGCCTCTGGGGAGACATGACCTATGCAGGGGCCCCGAGTACCTCCAGAGAATCTACCGTCAGTGACCAAGGCTACCTTATCACCTAGGCCCATGCCTATGAGCATAGAAGTGGGGGAGAGCATCTCCCTCATCCCAGGGCCGCCCTTGGGGCCCTCGTATCTGATAACCACTATGTCCCCTTCCTTTATCTCCCATCCCATTATCGCCCTTATCGCTTCTTCCTCGGAGTTGTAGACCCTGGCTTTGCCCCTGTGCTTGAGCATCTTCTCGCTGACAGCCGTCTGCTTTACAACCGCACCTTCAGGAGCTATGGAGCCGCGAAGCACCGCCATGCCTCCTTCGCTGTGAACAGGTCTGCTCAACGGCCTGATAACATCCTCGTTCCAGGCCTCGGCTTTTGAGAGATTCTCCTTCAAGCTGTTACCAGACACCGTTGGGGTGTTGTTCAACTTTTCCTCCAGCCTCTTCATTACCCCCGGCACGCCTCCGGCATCTTCGAGATCCCTGAGGGAGTGGGGTCCCGCTGGCCGCATGTCGCATAGATGAGGCGTCGTCCTGCTAAGCTCATCAAAGACCTCCAACTCTATCCTTATCCCGAGCTCGTGGGCTATAGCTGGGATGTGTAGGGCGGTATTGGTGCTCCCACCGAGGGCTAGATCAATTCTGATGGCGTTCTCGAAGGCCTCCCGGGTCATTATCCTCTTTGGGTTGAGGTTCTTTTTAACCAGCTCCATGATCTTCATACCCGAGTGCTTGGCTATCCTCGTCTTTTTGGCGTCTATGGCATGGGTGGTGGCGCAATATGGCAGGCTCATGCCAAGAGCTTCCGTGACGCATGCCATGGTATTGGCTGTAAACATGCCGGCACAGCTCCCACAACCCGGGCAGGAGCTCTCCTCTATCTCCTTCAGCTCCTCAAGTGTTATCTCCCCTGCTTTGTATCTTCCGACACCTTCGAAGGCCCCTCGGACTAAATCTATGCTCTCGCCCTTATGCCTACCCGGCATCATTGGCCCGCCTGTAACCATGATGCTCGGGATATTTATCCTTCCGACAGCCATTAAAGAGCCGGGTACTATCTTATCGCAGCTCGCGACAACAGCGAAACCATCGAGGCGGTGCGCTTCAACCATGACCTCTATGCTTCCAGCTATGATCTCTCTCGACGGCAGGGAGTATTTCATGCCCTCGTGCCCCATAGCTATGCCGTCACATATACCGATGGTCCCGAATTCAAAGGGGGTTCCTCCAGCGAAGTTGATACCTACTTTAACCGCTTCTGTTATGTTCCGCAAATGCGCGTGCCCTGGACAGAGCTCGTTGAAGGTGTTGACTACACCTATCAAGGGGCGCTCGAGTTCCTCGTCAGTGTAGCCCATGGCCTTGAACAAGCTTCGATGGGGCGTCTTCTCTATCCCTTTTTTAACGGCATCGCTTCGCATTTCATAATCCTCCAATGGATTAGACTCGCAGGCTTCGTGTTTAAATATTTTTTTGAACAGATGCAAAAACTTTATATAGCGGTATCTCTTACCTTGGAAGGTCATAATTATACCTTGATGTATAATTATATACAATTAATGATAGACATGGTAATATGAACTTCGAAACCATCTTAGAGGACTGCAGGTCCCGTTATAAAGGCTTTGATAAGAAAATAAAAATAGACAGGAAGCCGAGAAGCTTCGAGGAGGCGATATCTGCGAAGAAAGATGCTGGCCTCAACCCGATTATCGCTGAAATAAAACCCTCCTCACCCTCCGGCGTGCTCAGGGAAATCTGGGACGTGGAGGGGGTAGTGAAAGAGATAGTCCATGGCGGGGCCTGCGGTGTTTCCGTGCTCACAGAGGAAAAATTCTTCAGTGGCAGCCTTATAAACCTCAGAGCGACTGCAAAAGCTTCGCCTCTGCCCGTACTGAGGAAGGACTTCATCTTCGATAAATCGCAGATATATGAGGCATACTACTACGGCGCCGACTCCCTTCTCCTGATATCCAGCTTCTTTACCACGATGGAGCTTTCAGGGCTCGTCGAGGTCTCCCGGAAGCTGGGGATGGAGCCCCTGGTGGAGGTCCACTCGGAGGGGGATGTTGAGAAGGCTGAGAAAGCTGAGGCGAGGCTCTACATCATCAACAACCGGGACAAGGACACCATGAAGGTTGATTTAAATAAGAGCGAAAAGTTCTCCGGGCTCATAGGTGGCGTCAAGATAGGTGCCTCGGGGATAGGTAACGTTGCGGACTTAAAATATGTTCTAACGTACTGCGACGCCGCCCTGATAGGCACAGCGATAATGAAAGCGGAAGACATAGGAAAAAAAGTGGGGGAGTTGGTCCGTGGCTGAGTTCGGTCTTGGGAGGGTTTACGATATCGCCGAGGAGCTCGGCTATCCCTGCATAATACCTCTGGTGAGAGTCATGAGAACTGAGCTCAAGCCTATCGACGTGTACGCATCGTTGCGAAAGATATCAAAGCTCTCTTTTCTCCTGGAGTCCGCGGAGATAGGGGAGAAGATAGCCCGCTACTCCTTCCTCGGCAAATCCCCGGAGAAGCTCATAACCCTGAAGGAGGGCGTCCTCAATATAAATGGCGAAGAAAAAAGCCATGTCGTCGAGCCCATGAGGGAACTAAGGAAGTTCTTCGCTGGCTACAGAGTCTATCAGAACAGGCTCCCGAGGTTCCATGGTGGGCTCCTGGGCTACTTCTCCTACGACTTAATCCGCTATATAGAGGAAATCGGCAACTGTGTAAAGGATGACCTGAAGCATAATGACGCGGAGTTCATGCTGGTACGGGATTTAATCGCCTACGACCACTGGCGCAATGAGGTGCTGCTAATCTCCAACCTCATGCTCCAGGGAGAGGGGGAGATAAGAAGGAAGTACAGGACTGCAAAGGAAAGGATTGAGGAGCTGGAGAAAATCATCGTCAACTCCAAACCCCTCCACTCAGGGAGAAAAGAGGGGAAGCTCAAGGTAAAAAGCAACTTCGATAAAAAAGAATTCATAAAAGCCGTCGAAACCGCGAAGGAGCACATCTACGCCGGTGATATCTTCCAGGTCGTCCTATCCCAGCGGTTCGAGTGCTCGCCCAAAGCGGAGCCCTTCGAGATATATCTGGCCCTCAAAGAGGTAAACCCCTCGCCCTATATGTACTTCCTCGAATACCAGGATCTCAAGATAATAGGATCTAGCCCCGAAATCCTGGTAAAAGCCGAGGAGAAAAAGGTAACGGTCAGGCCCATCGCAGGCACCAGGCCACGGGGCATGGATGTGGTTGAGGACGAGGTCCTCTCCAGGGAGATGTTAAACGACCCCAAGGAGCGGGCGGAGCATGTGATGCTCGTGGACCTGGGGAGGAACGACGTTGGCAGGGTGTCTCGTTTCGGAAGCGTTAAGGTAAACGAGTTTATGGCGACAGAGAAGTACTCCCACGTACAGCACATCGTCAGCAACGTCGTCGGGGAGCTGAGGGAAGATAAAGATGCCTTCGACACTATGGAGGCGAGTTTTCCCGCTGGAACTGTCTCAGGAGCACCGAAGGTCAGAGCCATGGAAATAATCGAAAAACTCGAGCCCACGAGGCGGGGCATCTACGCGGGCTGCGTCGGCTACTTCTCCTTTGACAGGAGCATGGACTTCGCCATAACCATAAGGACCATCGTGATGCATGGAGGTAGAGCATATGTACAAGCCGGAGCAGGTATAGTCGCGGATTCGGTACCAGAGGGAGAGTATCAGGAAACCGTGAATAAGGGCAAAGCGATGCTTAAGGCAATAAGATTAGCAGGTGGATAAGGTGAAGGTGCTCATCATCGACAACATCGACAGCTTCGTTTACAACCTCTACCAGTACGTAGGCGAGCTTGGAGCTGAGGTACTGGTAAGGAGGAATGACGTTAGCTTGAAGGAAGTTGGAAAAATAGACCCTGACAGCATCCTCATAAGCCCAGGTCCTGGGACCCCTGAGAAGGCCGGGTGCAGCGTCTCCGTTATTAGGGAGTTAGGCGAGACAACGCCAATCCTCGGTGTGTGTTTGGGCCATCAGGCAATATGCGTTGCCTATGGTGGCGAGGTGGGAAGAGCCAGCAACCTGATACACGGTAAGACAAGCGAGATACAGCACGACGAAAAAAGGATATATCGCGGGGTCCCTAATCCATTTATTGCCACGCGGTATCACTCCTTGGCTGTCATCGAGGAAACCTTGCCTAAGGATTTGAAAATAACTGCCAAGAGCATGGACGACGGTATAATTATGGGGGTACGGCACAGACTATACCCCGTCGAGGGCGTGCAGTTCCATCCGGAGTCAATATTAACGAGTCAAGGCAAAAAGATGATAAGAAACTTCCTAGAAATGAAGTAGAGGTTAGGTCATGAAGGAGTTCATAATAAAATTGATTGATGGCGAGGACTTGAGCACCGAAGAAGCAGAGAAGGCGATGAAGGCCATTATGGGGGGCGAGGCAACCCAGGCCCAGATAGGGAGTTTTCTCACCGCTCTTCGCATGAAAGGCGAGACCATGAAGGAGATCTCTGCCTGTGCAAGGATTATGAGGGATTTCTCGGAGAGGATAACACCCCGTGTGCGGGGCACTCTGGTCGACACATGCGGTACTGGGGGCGATGAAATAAAAACCTTCAACATTTCCACTATCGCCGCCTTCATCGCCGCTGGAGCAGGGATACCCATTGCTAAGCACGGGAACAGGAGCGTAACCTCCAAAGCCGGGAGTGCGGATCTGCTTGAAGTCCTTGGAGTCAGGATAGACTGCCCGCCCAAGGAGGTGCAGCGCTGCATAGAAAAAGCCGGCATTGGCTTCATGTTCGCCCCCATCTTTCACAAGGCGATGAAGTACGCGATAGGACCGAGAAAGGAGATAGGCATAAGGACGGTGTTCAACGTTCTCGGTCCCTTGACCAACCCTGCTAACGCTCAGGCCCAGATCCTAGGCGTCTTCAATGCCGGTCTGACGTCCAGATTAGCCGGTGCTCTGAGAAGCCTCGATGTTGAAAAAGCGTTGGTAGTCCACGGCCTCGACGGCTTAGACGAGATATCCACTTTTGGGAGCACCCAGATAACCGAGCTCAGCCCTGAGGGGATTAGAACCTACAGGGTTAAACCAGAGGAATTTGGGTTGAGAAGGGCTTCCATCGGCGACCTTACAGGGGGGGACGCGGACTACAATGCAGGGGTAACGATAGACCTGTTGAAGAACTGCGTAAAAGGCCCTAAGAGGGACGTTGTAGCTCTTAATGCTGCTGCTGCGATATACGTCGGTGGAAAGGCGGAGTCCATAGGAGAGGGCATCTCCTTGGCTGAGGAATCCATCGACTCCGGCAAGGCCTACCTCAAGCTTGCGATGCTCGTCAGGGAGACCGGAGGGGACTTGAGCAAGCTCGGGGAGTAACATGGTCCTGGTCAAAATCTGCGGCAACACAAGCAGAGGGGACTCGCTGAAGGCCCTGGAGCTCGGAGCTGACTTGATCGGGGTGATTGTAGAGGTACCTACTGCTACCCCCAGGAAGGTCAGCGCGTCGAAGGCGAGGGA
>CAZDSM010000036.1:0-2574 GCA_964508205.1 Candidatus Hydrothermarchaeota archaeon
TCCGAATTTGTACAAGGTAGGGATGTCTAATCTGGGACTCCAGCTCTTGTATGACCTCCTCAACTCCAAGGAGGATATTTACTGCGAGCGCTTCTTCATGGATTTCGATAAAAGCCTCGAAACCAAGGCATCCCTCCGAGATTTCGATGTAATAATCTTTTCCTGGCAGTTCGAGCTCGACGCTCTGAACATGCTCAGGATACTGCACCGCAGCGAGGTGCCCATAAGGAGGGAAGAGCGAGACCAGCTAGTGATTGCCGGAGGCCCGTGCGCCGTCAACCCCTACCCAATGCGGAATTTTGTGGATTTGTTCTACATCGGCGAGGCCGAGGTGAACCTGCTGCCCCTCCTTGATGCCTGGAGGGAGGTTAAAAGCAAGGAGGGGTTGAAGGGTTTGGTGGAGTTTAAAGGGATCTATGTTTCTGAGGCGGATAACCAGGTGGAGAGGGTTTATTTCAAAGACCTGGACAGTTATCATCCCACCGCCCAGATAATGTCCCCTGGAGCGGCCTTTGGGGAGAGCTTTCTCTTGGAGGCGAGTAGGGGCTGCGCCCTTGGATGCCGGTTTTGCCTAGGGGGCTTTATTTTCCGTCCGAGGAGGGAGCGGACCCTGGAGAGGCTTGTGGAAATAACCGAGGAGGGAATAAAAGCGTGCAACCCAGAGAAAATCGCGGTTCTAGGGGCCTCTATCTCCGATTACACCAGAGCCGAGGAGCTGTGTCAGTACCTCCTGGAAAAAGGGCTGCAGATTTCCATACCCTCCCTGAGGGCGGACAGCCTTTCGAGAAGCATGGTCCATACCCTCGTACGAAGTGGGCAGCGCAACCTCACCCTTGCCTCTGAGTCGAGTCAGCGCCTCAGGTGCGCGGCGAACAAAGGTATTACCGACGCTGAGATTTTGAATGCGGCCAACCTTGCCTTTGCAACAGGAATAGACAGGGTAAAGCTGTATTTTATGCTCGGCCTGCCTGGGGAGACCGATGAGGATATCAAAGAGATAATAAACCTGGTCAGGAGGGTTAAGGGGAAGGTAAAGCTTAGCGTGAACCCCTTCGTACCCAAGTCCCATACCCCCTATCAGTGGGTTAAGTTTGCGGACCTGGGGGTGCTGAGGAAGCGGATGAAACTCCTTAAGAAAGAGCTCAAGAACTGCACCTTCGAGTACCCGAAGGAATCCTTCCTGCAGGCGACAATAGCGAGGGGGGATGAAGCCCTGGGAGGTATAATGGAAAGAGCCCTGGAACACGGCTTCGGCATGGGCGCTTTCAGGAGGGCCTTCAAAGAGAAAGGCATTAATTTCCATCATTACGTCAGGGAGAGGGAACCCGGGGAACCCCTTCCATGGGATAAAATAAACGTGGGGACTAAGAAGGCAAGTCTAAATAGGGAGTATTCCAGGGCCCTCGACGTTCTGGCTACCTGCTAAGGAGATAATCCCTCAATCCAGGAGTCAATATGAGTTCTCTATTAACAACGACATATCCATAGGGAAGGACGACGCTTTCCTTCGCCGAGAACCGTAGCTCCACCTCCCTCGTTACCGTGATGCCCCGCATTTTCATGCCTTTCTGTATTAGCTTGGCCACCAGGGCTGCGCTGTCGATGGTTAGCTGGACCTCACCGAGGTTCCTTATCACCGCATCCTCGCTTTTGATGGAAATGAGCTCTTCGGTCCTGCCATTGGGCATTGCCTCCCCCAGTATTCCGCCGATAACGATGAACCCCTCTCTGTTGAAATCCTTTGTCTGCAACGTCTTCTCTCCTCTGGGATCCAAGATAATCGCCCCTTCCCCCGAGTAGAGTTCGTGAAAAGGTTTTGTTGCCCTCCTTCCCAAGTCAATGAGTCTCCTCGCCATTTTCGCATTGGTAACGTTCGTGAAGGTAGCGCTTCCCCATATCTCGGCCGCGTGCTTGTACTCGAGGTAGAGCCATTCCGAGAGCTCTGGCTCGCAGTTATCGATAACCAGCTTCGCCATATCCTTGTTCTTGTCTGCTTAATCAAATTTAAATACTGCCGTCGGTGATTTAATTTCATGGAGATAGGCGTCGTCGGCAAGCCGAACGTCGGGAAGAGCACTTTTTTCAATGCGAGCACCCTCGGCGGTGCCGAGGTCAGCAATTACCCCTTTACCACCGTAGGCCATAACAGGGCCATCGCCTCTGCTCGCTCCCCTTGTCCATGCGGCGAACTGAACCTGACCTGTAGCCCCAATAACTCCAAGTGCATTAAGAACAACCGCTTCATACCCCTGGAGATGATAGACGTCGCGGGCTTGGTACCTAAAGCCCATGAGGGCCGGGGGCTGGGGAATCAGTTTCTCGACGAGCTGCGTAGAGCAAAGGTGCTCATCCACGTAGTGGATGCCAGCGGAGGAACCGACGAGGAAGGGAATCTCGCCGCCCCTAAGAGCCATGACCCCTATCATGATGTGCGCTTCCTGGAGGAGGAAATCGAGCTTTGGTTCCTGAACATCTTCAAGCGCAGCTGGGACAAGATAGCGAGGAAGGTGCAGTACGAAGGCATGGATTTTATCCGCTATTTCGATGAGATGTACTCAGGCATCGGCTTCATGG
>CAZDSM010000037.1:0-6966 GCA_964508205.1 Candidatus Hydrothermarchaeota archaeon
GAGCACTCCCTTGGTGCTCTCCACCTTGCGGGTAAGCTGGGTGAGAAACTGAACTTGCCTGCTGATGCGAGGAAGAAAATTAGGTTTGCGGCCCTTTTACATGACGCAGGTCATGGACCACTATCACATACTTCCGAGGAACTTCTGCAACGCTACCTGGGCGTGAGCCATGAGAAAATCACCGAGCGCGTTATAGAGAACTCTGAAATAACAGGCATCCTTGAGGAAGCAGGGGTTAAACCAGGGAAAATCTGTGATATAATTGCTGGGAAGCACGGATATATGAGTAGGATTATCTCTAGTGAGTTCGACGTTGATAGAATGGATTTCCTCGTCCGCGACGCGCATCATACAGGTGTCGCTTATGGGGTAATCGACCTTGACCGCCTGCTCAACACCCTTCGCATCTATAACAACGACCTCGTCGTCGAGAAGGGCGGCTTGAAGGCTGTTGAGGCTTTGCTTGTGGCTCGCTTTCTAATGATCCCGACGGTCTATCTTCATCATACGAGCAGGATCGCCGATGTCATGTTTCTCAAAGCCACTGAGCATGCCATTGAAGCAGGCCTGCTGGACTACGAGCTTCTCTACAAGATGGACGACTACTCCATGCAGAATCTTTTTCGGAACTCAACGGGCTATGTCTATGATATCGGGGCGATGTTAGATAGGCGTGAGCTATTCAAAAAGGCTTATTCCAAGCCCTGGATGGAGCTGAGCGAAGAGGGGAAAAAGAAGGCAATTAGCCTGAGGAAAAACGTAGTAAAATGGAAGAAGATTGAGGATGAGCTTGCCTCGGATTTGGGCATCGAGAACGGCTATGCCCTCCTGGATATACCCTCCATCTCCCATTACAAAGAAACCGCAGGGCAAGTTATTATCGACGACGAACTCCTGGAAATCGGCGAGGCATCGCCCTTGATAAGGATTCTGAGGAAAGCCCAGGAAGAACTCCTCGACATCGAGATATACGCGCCCAAAGAACACCTTGAGAAGTTTGAGAAATTAGAGTCTGAATGGTATTTAGAATAATTCTACTTTTAACCTTTTTTGAACGGCTTCGCTTTTTAATTCTCTAAGGGCATCAGAAGCGATCCATTTAGCGCTTCTCGAATTTATTTCTTGAATCTCTTCCGCTGCCCTAATCGCTGTCCTGTTCAAGCTGCGGTTTCGCTTCCCCATTTGCCGTAGTGCCCAGTTAACGGCCTTCTTAACATAATTTCTTTCATCAATAGCCTCCCTTTTTATGATGGGAAAAAACTCCATGAATTCTTCGTCCCCCGCTTTCTTATCGCTGACCACCAGGCGGGCCATTAATACAAATCCTGCCCTCTTGACAAACTCCTCCTCTCTAGAACTCCATTCAACGCATTTTTGATATGCGTATTCTGTCTTCTCAAAAAGATTCATGCAGCACTGGTCGCAGACATCCCAGGAGTCGAAGTCCTTTACCCATCTCTCCATTTGCGCCTCGGTCACCCTTTTAGGGTCGTCTATCATGCTCGCCAGGATCTTAGCTTCATGAATGTCCGAGGCCCAGAGGTCTAGAGCGATGCTATGGTCCTTTCCAGCTTCTTTAGCAATCTTTCTCAGATTAGGGATTGAAACTCCGTAGGTGTTCTCCGGGTTGATTCCAAATCGCGCCATTCCCGCGACTGCTTTAGGATTAGATAAAACCCTTAATTTATCAAGAATATCGTTGTACCGCATTTTCCCCCCTAACGTTTTTTAGTTTCAAACAAAACCATTAATGCTTTCGCTTCCTTATTAACTTTAGCTTTGTGTCTACTTCCTTCTCCGATGAAAATATCGTCACCAGTACCATATCGGATTAATTCTCCATCAAAATTTATCGACATGCTACCGTCTAAAATATAGCCAATATACCTCTCGATACACCAGTCCTTCTCTCTCTAAATTCTTCAGTAAACTCGACTGATATTATTTTTTGAGCACCTTTGATGATAATTTGTATCATATTCCAGCTGCAGGGCTTTCCTAACTCATATTTTTAAAGTCGATTATGAAGTTCAGCCAAAGCCTGAATTTGGGCGAAGCATAGCGAAGTCAGATACGCTCTGTTAGGCGTCGTTGGCCTTTCTAATAATTCTCACCGAGTAGTTCGTAATATGCTTGTGGATGTGCACAGGCTGGGCATTCATTAGGCGCTTCTTTTCCCTCATGGACGTTGCCGCAATTGCGGCATTTCCACTTAACCACAATATCTTTTTTGAATACCTTGCCATCTTTTACATTCTTGAGTAATTTTCTGTAGCGTATTTCATGCTGTTCCTCTACTTCTGCTATTTCCATGAATACATCGGCTATCTCTTCAAAGCCCTCTTTCCTCGCTACCGCTTCCGCCTCTTTGTAGAGCTTTGTCCACTCGAGGTTCTCCCCAACTGCTGCGGCTTCAAGATTTGTTGCAGTGTCCCCTATAATCCCTGCCGGATAACCCGCTGTAATCTCTATTTCTCCACCTTCCAAGAACTTGAAAAATCTCTTGGCATGCTCTTTTTCATTGTCAGCGGTCTCTAAAAATATAGCAGCTATCTGCTCGTACTCCTCCTTCTTTGCATGAGAGGCAAAGTAAGTATAGCGGTTTCTCGCCTGAGATTCTCCTGCAAAGGATGCTAGGAGCTTCTTTTCCGTTTTCGTTCCTTTTACACTTCTCATTTTTTACGCCTCCTTATTTTTCCATTTTTTTACCCCTAAATACATATCATGGTTAAGGTGCAGTGGAAGAAAATCGGGGATAAATACACCCAACTCTGGATTCCCCTGCCAAAGAGACTCTGCGAGACCATGAGCATAGATGGGGGGGTACTGAGCTTATAGTTTTTGTTGAGAGAGGAGACCTAATGCTAAGGAGAATAGAAACTTGTTTATTGAACAAGGTATTTGTTTTTAGTAATTAGCGGTGGTTTAGGTAATGAACCTTGGATTTTCGATCGTTCAGTTCAACTGGCCGGGTGTCTTGTTCTCAACGCCCTTCAGATCCTCGGCTATACCCTCTGCAAAATCGCCAATGCTCTGGCTCATCTTTACAATTGTAATGATGGCAGATGGAATAATCTTTACACCCAAACATGTTCGGGGCATAAAATATTTACACACCCTTAAAATAAACTCTAAAAGATGAGCAGTAAATTAGTGTCAGTCATCGACTACTGGGCAAGCCGAATATTCACCTCCAGGTACAACCCCTTCCACTACTTAGGGCAGATATCAGTTCTTATCCTGATTCTCCTCCTTGTTAGCGGGATATACCTCCTCCTCTTCTACAAAATAAACGTGGAACGCGCCTACGATGCCGTGGAGTACATCACTGTGGACCAGTGGTATCTAGGGGGCATTATGCGTAGCATTCATCGATATGCCAGCGATGCCCTGGTTATAACCCTCCTCCTCCATGGGCTTCGCCTGCTGCTGACGGGTAAGTTTCGCTACAACCGCTGGCTGATATGGGTGTCTGGAGTAGCGCTATTTGGCTTTGTCCTCATCGAGGGCATCACGGGCTACTGGATGGTATGGGACGAGCGCGCCCAGCTTGTAGCGACTACTACGGCGGAATTCCTTGACTTAGTGCCCATATTCCCCAAACCCCTGGCGAGAGCTTTTATAAGCGAGGAAAGCGTTACCAACCTGTTGTTCTTAGCGGTAATATTTGTCCACATAGGCGGGCTCCTGTTTTCAACGGTATTGATACTACTTCACTTCTCAAGGTTTACAAGGACGCTCTTACTTCCGCCGAGGAAGATATGGGTGGGGGTGCTTCTGATAATGCTAGCTCTCGCGCTGGTTAAGCCTGCTGTGAGCGCTCCGCCAGCTGACTTGACAAAAGTCGCTGTTAACGTACCGGTGGACTGGTTCTACCTGTTCTTCCTTCCGCTGATGCACAGCAACCTCGGGCTCTACTCCTGGCTCCTCCTATTTATCGTCAGCCTTGCGATTCTGGTTACTCCGTGGATAAAAAAAGCTGCCCACTATAAAACCGTGGAGGTGGTCAAGGAGAACTGCAATAGCTGTGGGCTCTGCTATAACGACTGCCCCTACGGAGCGATAACTATGAGCAGAGAAGAAGACAAACCCTTAGCGGCAGTATCAGATAGCAGATGCGCCAGCTGTGGTACATGTTTCGGTTCATGCAACTTCAATGCCATCCGATTCGAAGACCGCGACCTTGAAAAAATGAAGTCAATGATAACTAGTCTTCTGTTTGGAGAAAAAGAGTCCTTGCTTCTGGGTTTTGTGTGTGAGCGCGCCCTGGACGTAAAGAAGCATGTTGACGAAAAGGGAAACATGCGTGGACTGCATGGGGTTAAGGTTCTCCCGTTACGCTGTATCGGCATGGTTAATCCAGCCATGATTTCCCAGGCCCTTGATGGGGGCGCTGCCGGAGTGTTTCTAACTGGGTGTAAAATAGGGGACTGCTATTACCGCTTGGGCAATAAGTGGCTCAAGGAAAGGCTTGCTGGAAACAGAGGGCCGATGCTGAAGGACAAGCGGTTGGATATAATCAGGACCTACTGGGTCTCCCCTTTTGAGAGGACGGAGTTCCTTGATTCGGTTCGAGGGTTTAAAGAAGAGCTTAAGATTAAAGGCCATGGAGCGGCTCTTACTCCCAAGAGAGAAAAAATTCGAAAATCAACGGTTCCACTAGCGGTGCTTATCCTCCTCCTTCCGACCCTGCTCATCTGGTATTTCTCGGATAGCCCAGCATATTCCGTTATTGACGAGGAGGACGCCTTGCTGCTTTTCACCATGAGCCATAATGGGGAGCGCCTTGAACCCTGCATTGAACCCACCATTGAAGAACTAAAAGCAAGGAATTTTATAGCGTGTAAGCGCGAGCGGGTACCTGTGATAGTTGAACTCGACATAGATGGAGTCAAGGTACTGTCCAAGACCTATAATCCCCGGGGAATTCGGAGGGACGGGCCCTCCTACGCATATGAGAAAATTAGAGTAACTCATGGCTCTCACAGAATCTCGATAAAGGTGCGCGACTCGAGGGAGGAAAGATTTGACTACAATTTCAACCAACGGATAGAATTTAAGGAAGGGCGAGTTGTGACTATCGACTTTGAGGACAAAAGATTTGCCCTTTGAATTACATATTCCCTCCTACAAGTTATTCTCAACCCCTTTAGTTGGTGTTGGCCTTGGAGTTATCCCCCCTTCTAATCGTGGTTACGGTTTACATCTTCTTATTGGTGCTTTACGTTAAGCTCGGTCCTTTTCTCAAAGGCTCCAAGAACATTAAGATGGTGGTCTATAAGGAGCTGTGCAATGGCTGTGGTAACTGCGTAATAGCCTGCCCCCCCAACGCTCTGACCAACTCGAACGTGAGCGGAGGTAAGGGACCGAGCAATGGAGAGGTGGTTATGGACATAGAAGACGGCATAGCCCTGGAGTTCAACATGAATATTTGCGAGAGAGCGGCTAACCTCAAGGAAGAGCCCTGCAAACTCTGCATCGATTCCTGCCCCTTGGATGCAATTGATTTTACTTATTAAGGACCTTACTGCGCCCCCTCAACAAGGAAAGCATTGTATTCGCCACAAAGGCAGCACCCCCTAAAACTGCGACCAACGCCCCCGCACCCATGATATTCATAGCCAGGGCTGTTAATGGGTCTTCATAGCCGAAGGCCTTCCGGGGCGCATCATACGAACCCGCCCAGTAGAGGCCGATTATTATTACCAGAAGGCCTAGGCCGTATAAGTAGGGCTGATACCTAGCGACTCTCTCACTGTAAACCGTTATTCCAAAGCCGCGTAGAAGGAGGTAGGTCATGCCCATAAAAGCCATTGTCACAGCTCCTAGGGCGCCGTGGTAGTGGGCAGGAACGCGGAGGTTGCTTTCCAATCCGGGAACGCCGATAGCGCCCCCCACGCCGAACAACGCCAGGGACAGTAAGAGGGATGAAAAAGCCGGGTTCCCCCAGGGAAGCCTTTTAAAACTGAGCCTTCCCTCATTCCGGTCCCATACGGCTTTTAACACTATGAGGGCTAGAAAAAAGGAGGGCACACCTATTCCGTAGCCCATGCTGAGGGTGAAGAGATGGGTCTGCTCCGTAGGCGGGAGAAAATATATCATTGGCAATGCAAGGGCGACGAAGAGATAAATCAGCATCAGTTTTTTTACCATGGTCTTGTTGATCCGGCTTTCAATGGATTTTTCTAAAAGGATAAACCAGACCACCACCATGGCTAGGGTATTGGCAAACTGGATTATGTGTCCAGGACCCCAGAAGAGCGCCCTATAGTTCGAGGCCCCATTGGAAATAGCTGAGAAGAAGACGCTGAGGAAGGCGACGATGGTTATAGTAGCTACTACTAGCATCCCGTAGGTTGCAACATCCAGCTCTCGCTTCCTGCTCATGATTATCGGTTTGTCATAGCCGAAGATGGTTAGAGTAATACCTGAGGCCAGGAAAAGCAGGCCAGCAAAGTACAGAGGATGATCAAGGAGGGGGACATAATCTATTAGTACCGGCTCTCCGAGGCCCAGGAGGGAAGAGAAGGCGATCAGCGCCATCCCCAGGACTGCCAGCCAAAAGCCCATATGCAATTTTGAAATATCTGACTTCCCATCCTTGAATGCTGTATAAGCCCATAGGGCGCCCATGAAACCGAGGAACCAGACCACCAGGGAAAAAATCACATGGGCAACGATGGAAACCTGGAAGTAATCAACGCTGGGCAACAGCTTCACCGCCGGCGTGCGGGTCATGGCAGCTAGAAAGGCAAACACGCCCGCAAATATCAGGGAAGATACAGCAAAGAAGAGCCAGTAATACTGCAGACGATTAGCTTTTCTATTCAAAGGTCTTGCCTCCAAGAGTCTCAACTACAGCTACTGCTTAAAAAATATCATGATAAAAATAAAAAAAAGATATTAGCTCAGTTCCCATACGCCGCTGAGCCATATCCAGTTCAGGATGTATAACAATACAAATAA
>CAZDSM010000038.1:0-2542 GCA_964508205.1 Candidatus Hydrothermarchaeota archaeon
CCTTCGCCGAGGGCTACTTCCCCTTTAAAGGTCGCCATCTTATCCAGCCTGAAGTATAACTTGTTTCCCACCAGCCGCTTCTCGAGTTTGTCAATTAGCTCTACCATATCATCTTTTGACAGTTCCTTCGTCATGAATCCCATGAACTCAGCAATCTGCCTCTGGCGAGTTATCCCAACCCTCAGAGTAGATATTGGGTTTCCAAAATGACCATCTGATTTATCCACATCGTATTCGAAATTAAAAGGGACTAGATTCCTGAGACAGCTCAATACCTTCTCAAAATCCTCCGTGGCGTGCACGAAGCTCTTGAGCGCAATGTGGGTTATCCTCACTTACCCCTGCCCTTGTTTGCACGGATGCTCGGCCTTATCTTCTCGGCTCCTTTACCTTTCTTCCTCAGGCCTCTAGAGTGTTTTCCGGCAGAAGTAAGACCCCTATGAACCCTCCCGGTATGCTGTTTCTCAGCTATCCAACGAAGGTCTCCATCCCTTTTTATAGCCGGATGTGCGGGGTCAACGAAGATTACCTCGTAATACTTGTAGCGTCCGTCCTCCCCCACCCAGTAGGAGTTCAGGACCTCGAGGTTCGGATACTTGCGCTGCGCCCTCTCCTCGGCTATCCACTGGATGCTCTTCTTTGGGGTGTACTTCTTAACCCCCATCTTGCTGGGCTTCCGGGCAGCGTTAGGCCTGGACTTACGCCTGCCTCCGCGTCGGACACCAACTCTGGCTACTACTACGCCTTGCTTCGCCTTGTACCCGAGCTCCCGGGCCCTGTCAAGTCGGGTAGGATGCTCCACCCTGACAACGCTCAGACCTTTCCTCCACTCCGGTATGCGCGACTTCATGAGCTCCTTGACATAGCTCTCCTTTGGCCTGTTCCAAGCCTTCTTGATATAATTGTACATTTTCGGTTTGCTATAATCAGCGGTCCTTTAAATATGTTTTGAAGGTCAGTTGGCGGTCTCATTGGCCTTCGCTACTTCGGCCTTTTGGACGTTGAATTTACCCAGCTTCTCAGCCATCTCAGTTGCGATCCTCTGGAACTTCACCCCCTCAGAGGCGGAAATCCACTCCAATCTGAAGCGCTCCTGGTTTACGCCCTTCTTATCCAGCATCTTCCTGACGAGCTTCTCGCGCTTGGCCATGTGATGGTTGCCTGAGATATAGTGGCAGTCCCCTGGATGGCAGCCAGCAACGAGAACCATACCAGCGCCCAAATCGAAGGCGCGCTCAATGAATTTTTTATCCACCCTGCCCGTGCACATGACGCGAACTATGCGCAGGTTCGTGGGATACTGCATCCTAGCTGTACCCGCGGTATCAGCGCCGCCGTAGGAGCACCAGTTGCACAATATACAGAGGACCTTGTTCTCCTGGTCCTCCTTAAGGGCAGCGTCTATTTGGGCCTGGATTTGAGCGTCGGTGAAGTGCTTCATTTCAATAGCAGCTGTCGAGCATTCAGCGGCGCAGGTGCCGCAGCCCTTGCAAAGGGCGCTTGTAAGCGTTGAGCGCTTTTTCTGCTTATCCTCCACTTCCACCTCAAGTAACTCCCAGGCGCCGTAGGGACAGGCTTTGACGCATTTTGCACAGCCTATGCACTTCTCTGGGTAGTGATACGCTATGTCGCCGCCGAGGGTTATCTCGCCTGCGGCCATGATCTGGGCGGCAGCTATCGCTGCTGCCCTAGCCTGCACCACTGAAGTAGGCACATCCTTGGGGCCTTGGCATGCGCCAGCGAGATAGATGCCGTCTGTGGGGGTGTCCACTGGTGCTAGCTTGGGATGCTTCTCCATGAAGAAGCCCTCGGCAGAGCGGGAGATCTTGAAGGTCCGCGCCACCTGAAGGGCATCTTTCTTCGGCATTATGCCTGTTGAAAGAACGACCATATCAAGCTCGATTTCTTCCACAGCCCCTGCGAGGGAGTCCTCCACCACTACTTTGAGATTCTTCGTCTCAGGGTCTTCGGTAATCTCGCCAGGCTTGCCCCTGACGAATTTAATGCCGTTGTTCCTTGCCCGGGTGTACATCTCCTCGAAGCCTTTGCCGTAGGCGCGGATGTCGATGTAGAAGATGTAAACCTCGTACTCAGAGTGCTTCTCCTTGAGCATGGACGCGAGTTTAATGCTGTACATGCAGCACACTCCGCCGGAACAGTAGGACTCGTCTCCTCTATCCCTGGTGCCTACGCATAGAATAAAGCCTATCCTCTTGGGCTCTTTGCCGTCGCTCGGCCTTATGACGTGTCCCAGGGTAGGCCCTGAGGCGTTCATCACTCTCTCAAGCTCCAAGCCCGTGATGACGTTGGAGTAATCGAGGTAGTTGTAGTCGTTCTTCTCCGTGGGGTCGTAGATATCGTAGCCCGTGGATACTATAATGGTGCCAAACCGCATCTGGAACTCCTCTTCCTTTTCGTCGAAGCGAATCGCCGCGGGTTCGCAGACAGCTTCGCAGAGCTTACAGTCGATACAAGCGTATTTATCCATGGTAGCCTTATTCGGGACGCTCTGGGGGAGCATCCGGTAAATAGCACTTCTGAT
>CAZDSM010000039.1:0-6461 GCA_964508205.1 Candidatus Hydrothermarchaeota archaeon
TCAGGATACCTGACCAGGGTTACTGCCCCCTTAGTCCTGGGGAAATGCTTCAATGATGCTCGTGCATTAGCTCTTGAGACGGGGATATTCGAGAGGGAGATAATGGACCAGTTATTATCGAAGGCTTATTTGCAGATGTTATCCCTAGCGTCTAACCTCGAAGGCGACGTCGTTGACGAGGAGTTGCGAAGCAAGCTCTCCTCGAAGGCCGAGGTAAAGGCGGAAGCGGCGGTGGAGGCAGAGCCAAAGGAGGCCAAGGCGGATCCCGAGAAAAAGGAAGAGAAGTCCGAAGACGAGGCGATGTCGTGATTAGGCGCATTATTCGGTTGATGGAGGTGAACTTATGGAATACGTTTACGCTGCTATGCTCTTGCATGCTGCTGGAAAGGATATCAACAAGACCAATCTGACCAAGGTCTTAAAAGGCCCAGGTATAAAGGTGGACGAGGCCAGGATGAAGGCTCTCATCGCTGCCCTTGATGGCGTAGATATAGACGAGGCGATAAAGCAGGCTTCAGTCGCGCCCGTGGCCCAGGCCCATGCGGCGGCATCAGCAGAGGCGCCGGCAGAGGCACCAGCGGAAGACAAGAAGAAAGAGGAGAAAAAAGAGGAAAGCGAAGAGGAAGCCATGGCCGGTTTGGGGGCGCTGTTCGGATAGGTAGCATAGCCCTTGGTCAATAGTTTTTTTAAGCCTCGACTCGAATACTTAGCCATGGGTCTAGCGAAATTCGGCACCCCCCTCCTAGACGAAGCCCTGGGGGGAGCATCTTCCGTAGCCCATAAAACTCCCCCGACTCAGGTTTAAACTCGAACTTCCTTTCAGCCACAACCAGCAACTACAGGGCTTCCTTTATCGCCTTGACAAGGGCGTCCTTGTCTGGTACACCTACAAAGATGACCTTCCCGTTAATCACTATTGCCGGAACCCCCATTATATCGTACTTTGCCGTTCGCTCCTGCTCCTCCCAGGCGTTGACTCCCTCCACGTTCACGGAGTTTCCAAAGCTCTGCGTAACCTCTTTCACGAGCTTCTTTGCTGCAGGACAATGGGGGCAGGTTGGTGTATAGAATACCTCTATATTAACCGCCGTATTAAGACCTCCATTTTTAGTTATGAATATCTAGTATATATTATCTTTTGGCACGCCTTCTAGGCTCCAATTGCGGTGTCTGTAATATGCCTGAAGCATCGCGCGATATTCCTCCTTTGCCAGAATTTTACCCTTCAGTGGTTCAGAGTGGAATCTCCCTGGCAGGGCATCATCTTTCATGCCAAAGCCTTCGCGGACGTTGAATTCTCTCGTGGCGCTAACTATCCTATTCGCTATTTCTTTCAGCCCTTCCCATCTATAGTCAATGCCTGTGAGCATCCTAACTAATTTACAAAGATTCTCCCTGGAGAGTAAAACCCCGTAAAACTTGCACATAATCAGGGAATCATAGATAGTAAGTATGTCCTCATAATCAATGTACTGCTTCGCTTTTCCCGCAGGATCCTTTGGGCTCTTACCGCCGAGTTCTGCCCTGTAATATGTACCCCTCAGGTGGCACGCTCCCCTGGCGCTGGTTCCATAGGCGAGGCCCATACCCTTCAGTATCCTCGGGTCGTAGCCTGGGAAGTCAAGGCCCTTAACATGGGCAATGAGGTCTTTTAAGCCGAGTTTCTCACCTGCGACTTTAACCCCATCGGCCAAAACACCACCTAGACCGCGCCTATAAGTCATGTCCTTGAGGAGCTCAGCAGCCCCTCCCGCGTCACCGTATTCCAAGCCGTTCTCTACCCTGCCCCTGCTGGAAGCCTCCATTATCAGGCCGATGAGACTCCCGGCGGTGATCGTATCGAGGCCTAGCCTGTCGCAGAGGTCGTTGAGGTAGGCGATCTCCTCCAAGCTGTCAATGGCGCAGAGGCCGCCAAAGGCGAAGGTGGTCTCGTACTCAGGCCCCTCGATTTTTAGGCCTTTATGGCGTCCCTTTTTCACCGTAGCGAGTTTTCCGCAGGCGATAAAGCAGTTATAGCACGCCTTAGGCCGGGCTTCCATCTCCTTCACGAGGTAATCTGCGCTTATTTTTCCGATGTCCTCGGACCTTCCTTCAGTCCAGTACTTCGCAGGGAAGCCGCTGAGATGGTCGAGCACCTTGGCCATATTGAGGGTGCCGTGTTTCCTAAAGCTCTCGACCCCTTTGCTCTCCCCGCCCCCCTCTCTCAACCTTTTTGAAAACTTCTTCAGCCCCTGGGCATCGCTGAACTCGGGCTTCTTGTCGCCATGAAATACGAGGGCCTTCAGGTTCTTGGAGCCCATTACCGCGCCCATGCCACATCTGCCGGCATTGCGCCAGAGGTCGTTGGTTATGCAGGCGAACCGGACGCGATTCTCGCCAGCCGGGCCTATGGTTAACGCCCTGGCTTTTTTCTCATTTATTTCTTTCAGAATACCTATCTCAGTTCTATAGGTGTCGAATCCCATGAAGCCCGAAGCGTCATGGAAGGTTGCACCCTCATCAGTGATTTCCATGTATACCATGTCAGGAGATTTCCCAGTTATAAGCACTGCATCATACCCCGTGTCCGTGAAAGCAGGAGCAAGGCTTCCGCCGGAGTACGATTCACCATAACCATTGGTCAGCGGAGATTTAGCGTACACGCCGTATCTGCTCGTGCCAGGTATTGCTCCGGCCGCTATTCCAGGGGTTAGGAGGAGAATGTTTTTCTCTGAGAGAGGGTTGGTTCCTGGTTTCAGGGTGTGAAGCAGCAGATAGGTTGCCAAGCCCTTGCCGCTGAGCCAGAGTTTACAAACCCCGTCCTCGATATTCCTTACCTGGATTCTCTTAGTATTAAGATCGATATGTAGATAAGTGTTAGAGAATCCTTTCATTTTGATTTGACTCTGAGCTTGGCGAGGTCATCTTTTATTTCAACTTTTAATCCCATACCCTCAAAAACTTCTTCTATAAAGGTTTTGACAAATTTTTTTGTAATATTGGAGTTCAAAACGAGGACGAATTCGTTTTTCCCCAGTTTAGTGAGGCTGTAGAAGTTGCAGACCGCGAGTCTCTCAAGGACCCCTTCCACGGTCCCTATCTTCTTTGAGAACTGCTCTGCATGGGACCTCGCAACTCTTCGGTGGTCCTCCCAGAAATCCTCCTGATTCCTCGATTCTGTGAGCAGCTTAAGAAAGAGGAGCCAGTGGTCCACATCCAGAATCAGGTGCTCTCCTCCTGCGAGCATTTCGACGTAGGTCTCGACTTTTTTATTCTCAGTTTTTTTTAAAAGGTCCTTATTTACTGAGTAAAAGCGTAAAGCTTCGCGGAGGAGGGCGCTCTGGGACATCCTAGATTTCTCCTTTAATTTCTCAAAGAGCTCCTTCGTCTCCTCGTCAAGGGAAATGGTTATTCTGATAGGGTTTTTCAATTGTCTCTCTCGTTTTATGAACTTATCATAAATCTTATGAAAAAGTCTTAAATAACTTTATATACACGGAAGTAGATTTCCTTCTCATAATATATAAATGTTTAGGAGGTAACGGCATGGATAAAAGAATAATATTCGTAGCGGCCTTCCTGGCAGCGCTGGTAAAACCAGTCTTCGCCCAGGAAGCCACTATCGATACCGGTGATACAGCATGGCTCATCGTGGCTACTGCACTAGTGATGATAATGATCCCCGGAGTTGGTTTCTTCTACGGAGGCATGGTCCGTAATAAGAACGCCCTATCCACGATTATGCTTGTTTTTGTCACCCTGGCACTGATAAGTATTCAATGGGTTCTCTGGGGCTACAGCTTAGCTTTCGGCAGCGACATAGGTGGATTCGTAGGGGGTCTTGAGTATGTAGGCCTGAAAGGCGTTGGTATGGAAGCTAACGGCACCATCCCCGACATGCTTTTCATGATGTTTCAGGGCATGTTCGGCATAATAACAGTAGCCCTAATCGTTGGTGGCATCGTCGAGCGCGTGAAATTCAGTGCATGGCTGGTCTTAGCGCTCCTGTGGGCCACATTCGTATACGACCCGATAGCCCATTGGGTATGGGGCGGCGGCTGGCTCGGTGAGTTAGGAGCTCTTGATTTTGCAGGAGGTACAGTGGTACACATAAACTCTGGCATCTCAGCCCTGGCAATCGTAATGGTCCTGGGAGCCCGGAAAGGCTTCGGAAAAGAACCCATGGCACCTCATAACATACCCATGGTTGTTCTAGGGGCTGTGCTGCTCTGGTTCGGCTGGTTCGGTTTCAACGCTGGTAGCGCTCTCGCGGCAGATGGGATAGCTGCTAATGCTTTCGTAACAACCAATACCGCCACAGCCGCAGCGGCCTTGACCTGGATGTTCCTGAGCTGGAGGCACAGAAAGCCGACCGTCCTGGGCATCGCCACAGGAGCTGTAGCGGGATTAGTTGCGATTACCCCTGCAACTGGCTTTGTAACGCCAATGGCTTCAATACCCATCGGCATAGGCGCGGGCATCATCTGCTACTACGCCCTTCTCTTCAGGGCGAATATGAAGATAGATGAGTCCCTCGATGTGTGGGCGGTACACGGCATCGGTGGCACCTGGGGTGCTATAGCGACTGGAATATTCGCCAGCATAGGCGCGACGGGCCTGCTGACAGGCAATCCCTCGCAGGTGTATACGCAGATAATCGCAGTCGGAGCTACATGGGTGTATGCCTTCGTGGTCACATATATCCTGGCGAAGATTGTAGATGCGACCATTGGACTGCGCGTGGAAGAGCCGGAAGAGGATATCGGCTTGGACATAGCGCAACACGCGGAGAAGGCGTACTCGTGGTGAGGTGAAAAAAATGAAGAAAATCGAGGCAATAATAAGGCCCGAGAAGCTAGACCTGGTGAGGATAGCCCTTGAGAAAAAAGGGATTCCGGGGATGACGGTTTCAGAGGTAAAGGGACGCGGAAGGCAGAAGGGCATCACCTTACAGTGGAGAGCCGGTGACTACAGGGTGGAGTTCCTCCCCAAGGTTAAGCTGGAAATAGTCTTGGAGGACGAGGCCCTCGATAAAGCCATTGAAACGATATGCGAAGTTGCAAAGACTGACAAAGTAGGTGACGGCAAGATATTCGTGCATTCCATAGAGAATGTCGTCAGGGTGCGCACCAGAGAGAGCGGAAAGGACGCCGTATAGGCGCCTCTTTCTTTTTTTTTTATTTTTAAAGAGAGGCGAGGCATAGGCATTTCCGATTAACATTAGGTGAAGGTGATGAGTCAAGGGCACGGGCTTAGGCTTGGCTATCGTGAAGCGCATAGTGGATCTCCATAAAGGTAGGGTCTGGGTCGAGGACAACCCCCGGGGCTGGAGCATCTTCTACGTCAGCATACCCAAGAGTGGTTAACCCCCTCATACCTAATTTCGTAAATTTTATATCCTATTCAAAAGAAAATTCATAAATATGTACTTCGATGCTCATATTCACGCGGACGTAAGGAGCTATGAGGACTTCGAGGCCATGGCCCGGGCAGGGGTTGAGAAAGCCGTTACATGCGCCCATGATGTTTACAGGATGACCACCTCCCAGGTCTACCTTGACCATTATGACCGCCTCGTGAGGATTGAAACCAAGCTCGCAGCTAGAGCTGGGATTGAGCTCTATGTCGCTCTAGGCGTACACCCTAGCGCTATTCCAGAGGATGCAGATTTTCTCTTAGAGCAACTGCCGGAGCTCCTGAAGGAGGATAAGGTCGTTGCCATAGGGGAAACAGGCCTGGAGTTAAAGGATGAACGGGAGCCAATGGTTCTTAAGAAGCAGCTGGAGATGGCAAAGGAGCTTGGCATGCCTATAATCATACACACCCCCAAGAAGGAAAAAGGGAAAGTGGTGGAAGAGATTCTGAAATTAGTGGATAAATCAGGAATAAAGCTCGGGGGGGTGATGATTGACCACCTGAGGGGGGAGAACATGAAAATAGCCATGGACTCAGGGGTCTACCTCGGCCTCAGTATTCAGCCTCCATCGAAGCTGAGCGTTGATGAGGCAGTGGGGATAGTGGAGAAACAAGGCTCAAATAAAGTCATCATCAGCAGCGATATGTCCTCCATACCCTCCGACCCCCTTGCCCTGCCGAGGTGCGCCCTTAAACTGAGGAGCCTTGGAGTCCCTGAGGCAGAGGTGTGCAGGGCGACCTATAAAAACGCTGCTAAGTTCTTTAAGCTTTAATCAATAGGAAATATTAATTACCACTCTAAATGGTAGGGGGCTTCCCTCTTCATCAAGCTTACGCCTCCATGGTGATTATCCTCACATCCACTGCAAGCCCCCCCTTGGGATAGATGATTAAAGGGTTTATATCCATCTCCAAGATGTTCTCGCGCTCATGGGCTATCCGTGAAGCCGCAGCTATAACGCTGGCTACGGCTCTTGTATCCGCTGGAGGGTCTCCCCTAACGCCCTTTAGAACAGGGTACCCCTTGATTTCTCGAACCATCTTTAGAGCTTCGCTTTTATCAATGG
>CAZDSM010000040.1:0-2449 GCA_964508205.1 Candidatus Hydrothermarchaeota archaeon
AAAGCTGTTATCGGAACTAGCAGCCTCAGAAGGCAGGCTGAGGCTCTGTATAAACGGAGGGACCTCATCGTAAAGGACATCCGGGGCAACGTGGACACCCGTTTGCGAAAGCTCGGCGAGGGCGATTTCGACGCCCTGATAATGGCGAGAGCTGGTTTGAAGCGCCTGGGCTTTGAAGACGTGGCCACACAAAAGCTGCTAGTGGATGACTTTCTCCCTGCTGTAGGGCAGGGCGCCATAGCCCTTGTTGCCCTGGGCAACTCCGGGCATCGTGAGCTCCTTCGAACCATCAACCACGAGGAAAGCATGCGCAGAATTCACGCGGAGAGGGCCTTTCTGAGGCGCCTCGGTGGGGGCTGTCAAGTACCCCTGGGAGTATATACTACGGTCGGTCAAGAACTGTACATGAAGGCTGCCGTCTTCACTCCAGGCGGGGGGAGGAAGATAAAGGTAGAAGTCCGAGGAAGACCGAGGGAATATGAGAAAACCGGCATCAAATGTGCTGAGACCCTCCTCAGTAGAGGTGCCAGGGAGATTCTAGTAAAGTTTTTATAGGTAGCTGATTCACGTAGTAGAATTGAGAGGTGGCTTAAGTTGGCCCTTTGGCAGGGAAAGCACGGAAGAAGGACAGGTAAGGTCCCAAAGGTCAGGACGAGAAAGAGAAAGTTCGAAATGGGCAGGGATAAAACCGAGACCAAGATAGGCGAGAGAAGGGCCAAGAACATTGCAGTGAGGGGGAAAAACGTTAAGACGCGGTTGCTGGTAGCCCAGTATGCCAACGTCGTGGACCTGAAGAAGAAAAAGACGGCTAAGACGAAGATATTGAGCGTCGTAGAAAACCAGGCGAATCCTCACTTCGTCAGGCGTAACATCGTTACCAAAGGCGCTGTTGTGGAGACGGAGCTGGGCAGAGTCAGGATCACATCAAGGACCGGGCAGGACGGCGTCGTAAACGCGGTTTTAATAAAATGATGTAGGGGCGGGGCAACTGGGAGGAAGACCGTAAGTGGCCGATATTTTTATTTTCCCCCAACTGATTGGGCTCGTTTTATTGATTTTGCTGTCAGGTTTTTTCTCAGGCTCCGAGACGGCCCTGGTTTCGTTGAATCGGATTAAATTAAAGAAGCTCGCTGAGGATGGGGATAAAAGAGCCCTGATCATCGAGGACCTGTTACAACACCCTAACAGACTCCTCGCAACCATCCTCGTGGGCAACAACCTCGTGAATATAAGCGCGGCCGCTATAGCTACGTCCATCGCCATAGATTTCTTCGGGAGCAAGGGCGTGGGGATAGCTACGGGTATTATGACCCTCCTCGTCCTCCTCTTTGGAGAGGTAACCCCCAAGGGCTTCGCCATAAGAAACGCTGAGAAGATATCCCTTTCCATCGCTCGACTCATGGATTTTCTTGTGACGGTTCTATATCCAGTCGTCCGGATTATCACCGCCATGACCAAACCAGTAATAAGGAGGTTCGGCGGCGAGTTTCGTTTCAGCCCCTTTGTCACCGAGGACGAGATTAAGATGCTCGTGGACGTGGGCGAGAAAGAAGGGGCAATTGAGAAGGATGAGAAGGAGCTGATCCATGGCGTCTTCGAGTTCAGCGACACCAAAGCGGTTGAAGTAATGGTGCCCAGGATAGACATGAAATGTCTCAACATAAATAAAAGCATAGCCGATGCTGTTAAATTCATCAGGAGGATAGGGCATTCCCGAATCCCCATCTACGAGAAAAACATCGACAACATCGTTGGCATCCTTTACTCCAAGGACATCTTTGGACGTTCCGGTGGTGAGGGAGGCGAGGCATCCCTAGAGAGTTTCTTGAGGCCGGCTTACTTTGTACCTGAGACCAAGAAGCTCGATGATCTCCTGAGGGAGATGCAGGCTCGTAAAACCCAGATGGCCATTGTCGTGGACGAGTACGGCGGCACCGCGGGACTGGTAACCATGGAAGACATCCTGGAGGAATTGGTCGGCGAAATTCTGGACGAATACGACACCGAGGAGCCCATGATCAAAATTATCGACGATTACACCGCCATGGTGGACGCAAATACCAGCATCGATTACCTCAACAACGCTATGAATATAAACCTGCCCGAGAAGGAGTTCGAGACCGTCGGCGGGCTGATATTCAACACCCTGGGCAAGATTCCGAGGTCCGGGGATAAGGTAATGATAAACAGCACCACCCTGATAGTGGAGAAAATGCACGGCCGGCGGACATCAAAAGTTAAAGTCCTGAAAAAGATGGAATAAGACTCTCATAGTTTTACCAGATTGCCGTAAATACCTATAATGGCTAAATTCTAATGGCCGAGCTGATTTCGGTTGATAAAAACGACATGTTAGTCATACCCAAGGCGCTGCTAGAGAAATTAAGTATATTCGGCAATCAGGTAAATTAGTTAGACCCGGGGTATCCCGCCCTCGTTTATTATCAGT
>CAZDSM010000041.1:0-2900 GCA_964508205.1 Candidatus Hydrothermarchaeota archaeon
TTTTGTTGAGCTACTTCCCAGGGCTCCTACCACAGCAGGCACCTTGTTTATTTCCGCGAGTTTTTTCATCCCTTGAACCGAAGATTGAGGGTCTGTATGATCGTCTTCATGGATGACCTTAAGCTTTCTACCCAGGACACCGCCCTTCGCGTTAACCTGCTTTACAGCGAGGAGGGCACCGTTTAAAATAGGTCCACCATAGGATCCTAGATCCCCCGTTACAGATATAATAGCGCCAATCTCTATCGGCTTTGTCTCCCTCCCGAGGCATCCAGCCAAGGATGACCCAGCTAGTACTGTAGCACCCGCAAGAGCCGAGTATTTCAAAAACTTCCTTCTATTTAACCTAATATTCCCCATATTACACCTCCAACTAATAAATTAATGAAATTCCATATAAATATGTTCATTTAACGTTTTGCGAGTTTGCTAGATTGCCAGACAAGGCAATCTGCGAAGGTTTATTTCAAAATTACGGATGAATTGTATAACGAGATATGTAGTGTAACCAATGATACTTGGAGAGTTCATGAGGAAATAAGTAAGATTAAGGACAAGAAATTGGAGCATTTGGATATTGATAAGAGTATTACTGAGGAAAAAGCAAAAGCAGGGTGAAATAAATTTTTCCTGGGCATACTCTTAATTATATATTAAGGGATGTACCTGGAAAAAATAACAAAAATAAATCACCAAAATTTAGTTATAAGATTGAGGGAAAGGGATTTTATCTTGAAAAGAAAGAGGAGGTTTGGATTATCTGGGCATTTTATATTTATGGGATGCTTACCCGATAAATAAATATTTTGAGAGTCGAGATTTTCCTTCTTTTATCTGATGAAAACTGCAGGCATGCTAATTGACTGGTTCAAGGATAAGGGGAGCGTGCTGGTGGCCTTCTCAGGGGGAGTGGACAGCGCCATAGTTGCTAGGGCCGCTTTATCGGCCCTGGGAGATAAAGCAATAGCTGCTACCGCTGATTCCGCTACTTTCTCTAAAAAGGAACTCCAGCATGCGAAAAAACTCGTCCGGGAAATAGGTATAGAGCACGTGGTTTTCAAAGAAAACGAGTTCGATAACCCGCACTTCGCCGAGAACCCTCCTGACCGTTGCTACCACTGTAGAAGCACCTTAATCACGGGCCTAAAAGAGATCATGGTCCAACGAAGACTGTCAGTCATCGTTGACGGGGCCAACGCCGACGATTCGAAGCAGCACCGTCCTGGGATGCGGGCCATGAGGGAGAACGGCGTTATGAGCCCGTTGCTGGAATTGGGGTTTGGAAAAAACGCGGTAAGAAGCATCGCCCGAGAGCTCGGCCTCTCGGTGTCGAAGAAACCGGCAATGGCCTGCCTGGCATCGAGGATACCCTATGGTGAAGTAATAACCATGGAGAAGCTGAGGAAAATCGAAGAAGCAGAAGCTTATCTGCGCGGACTCGGATTCAAGGAGCTCCGGGTGAGGCATCATCGGGGCATCGCCAGGATAGAGGTGGGAGAAGCGGAAATACCAAAAGCAGTTGAGAACAGTCACAAAATAGCTGAGACGCTCCGAAGGCTTGGCTTCAGCTATGTAACCCTTGACCTAGAAGGCTATAGGAGCGGAAGCATGGACGAGGTGCTCTAAACTAGGTCATTGAGCCACGGTTTCATGGAGTAATGGCTCAGAGAGAGAATCAAAGCGCTCACCAATGTGAACAGCCCTATCTCCGGGGAGAAGCCGATTATGGCTATTCCTAGGGCGGTACCGGCAGCTGGGGGGTGCTCAGTGTTCGTTGCTACCATGAGCAGGACAGATAAGGAGACCGCAAAGGCATAGGCAGCTGCAATGTGGATAAAGGAGAGCTGTGGCAGAAAGGAGGATAAGAATCCTGAGAGAACTCCCACCATATGGCCGCCAACTACGTTCCTAAATCTTGCCGTTGGACTGCTTGGCATGGCGAAGACTACGAAGGCTGTGGAGCCTATTGCTGCGATAATCACGGCGTGCATCGCAATGTTCAGGAACAGCATGACGGCGAAGATGGTGATGCCTGCCAGAGCGCTCTGAAAGAAGTAGTTCGCGAGGTTTGCTTTAAACTTGGTATCCGGCAACTTCATCTTCAGCCCTTAAAGGGATTCGTCTCATAGGTCTTAATTTTTTCTATTTTTTACACAGTTAAAGAGTTAGCATGGGACAGTAATCAAACTTCGCCTTCAAAGGATTTTATTATTCATAGTAATAATATACACCAAAAAATATATATAGTATGTATAATATTCAATGGCTGAGCGCGCCCACGAGTACTCAGTTGAGGATGATATAGTGACTAATGTAATTGGTCTAAAATGCAGAAACTGCGGGGAGAAATACGAGGTCCAGCCGGTGAGCATATGTGAGGAATGCTTCGGCCCCTTGGAAGTGGAGTACGACTTCGAAAAAATACGGGAAAAGGTAACCAGAAAATCGATAGAAACAGGCCCAAAATCCCTCTGGCGGTACAAGGAACTCCTACCGGTGGGGGAGAAAATCGTGGATCTGAACCCTGGTTTTACACCCCTACATAAAGCCGAAAACCTTGCCAAGGAGCTTGGATTAACGGAGCTCTACGTGAAGAACGACTCGGTTAACCCTACCTTCTCCTTCAAGGACCGCGTGGTGGCTATCTCTGTTTCTAAAGCCTTGGACTTTGGCTTTGACACCATCGCCTGCGCCTCCACTGGCAACCTCGCCAACTCCGTCGCAGCCCACGCGGCCAAGGGCAATCTCAAATGCTACATCTTCATACCCGCGGATTTGAACCTAGGAAAGATAATACAGACCCTCGCCTACGGGCCCAACCTCATAAGCGTGGAGGGCAATTACGACGACGTTAACAGATTATGTACAGAGGCAGCCGGGTACTACGACTGGGCCTTCGT
>CAZDSM010000042.1:0-5351 GCA_964508205.1 Candidatus Hydrothermarchaeota archaeon
CGGTATCCCGTAAAGTTGACCATTAGATGGCCTATTGGCGTGAGGATAAGGAGGACTAAGACGGTCTCTAATTTTATCGTGTAAACGAGGCTTGCGAAGAGTATGCCTCCGACGACGAAGTTCAGCTGGTCGAGCACAGGGGCTGGGGCGCCCCTGGCGATGTTCAAGCGCCGCTTTATGAAGCTCCCGGCCGCATCGCCCGCGATAGCTCCGGTGGAGAGCAAAAAAGCTAGGAGGATTTTTTCGATGCCCTGGGGAGAATTGGTGAGGTTCTCGAGGTAAACCATCAAGACGCCTGCTACCACACCGCTCAGTATCCCCACTAAAGATCCTCTGATAGTTACTCCATCACCAAAAATCCGCCTCCCATCCATAAAGATCCTTCCATGGTCCACGGGCTTACCCCCACCGAGGAGACAAGCGCATGTATTAGCTACATACGCCGGTAGAAAAAAGTAAAGAGCATGGACCATGGTGGCTATCATAATTACCACTCCCTCAGGTAAATATATAAAACTTTTGAGAAGAGGTATTAATGGAGTAGAAATGGGGGTACAGCTTTCAGATTTAATCTCTCCAAAGCCTATCGAATTTCAGGCCTTGATGGGCAAGCGATTAGCCGTCGATGCTATGAACTCTCTCTATCAGTTCCTCTCGAGTATAAGACAGCCCACAGGGGAGCCCCTTCGGGACAGGAAGGGCAGGATTACCAGCCATCTCTCAGGCCTCCTCTACAGAAACGCGAACCTCCTGGAGTACGGCATCCATCCCATCTACGTCTTCGACGGGAAACCGCCGAGACTGAAGGGCAGCGTGGTGAAGAAGCGAAAGGTCGCCAGGGCTGCGGCTGGGAAGAAATGGCATCGAGCCCTCGAGGAGGGCAGACTGGCAGAAGCCAGGAGCTACGCCATGCAATCCTCCAGGTTCACGGAGGAGATGCTCTCTGACTCCAAGGAGCTACTGGGGTACTTAGGCATCCCATGGGTTCAATCCCCGGCCGAGGGCGAAGCCCAGGCAGCGAAGATGGTTATAGCTGGGGACGCATGGGCCGTTGGTTCGCAGGATTACGACTCTCTCCTCTTAGGCTCCCCTAGACTCATAAGAAATCTCACCATCTCCGGGAAGCGAAAGCTCCCGAGGAAGAACATATACGTGAACGTAAAGCCCGAGATTTTTTATCTAAAGCAGACCCTGGAAGAGCTGGACATTAGCCTTGAGCAGCTCGTGGAGATTTCGATACTCATAGGCACGGACTACAATTCAGGGGGCGTCGAGGGCATAGGTCCTAAAAAAGCGTATGCCCTGATAAAGAAATATGGAAGCGTTTCTAGGGCCTTCAAGGAGCGCAACATAGAGCCGGATTTTGATTTAGAGGATATAAAAGAGCTCTTTTTAAAACACGAGTCCACCGATGATTACACCCTGGAATGGCGGCCCCCATCCATAGAGCAGGTTCTGGAGTTTCTGTGCGAGGAACGGGACTTCTCCAGGGATAGGGTTAAAAATGTCCTGGAAAAACTTGAAACAGCCTATAAGGAGTCTAAATCCCAGTCCAGTATTGACTCCTGGTTCTCATAGGCCGCAGCCCTTTTAAGAAAAGATCTGACAAAAAAATTACATGCGTATCTGTTCTTTTTTGAGTGATAGACCTTTTTCTTACATGAAAAAGGGTTATGTTATCATATTCTCAGGGTATAATATTCTTTTAGGGGTGATGAAGGAAGGAAATAGATATTAGTATGCAATGTATATTGAGTTATTTAGATAAAATATTTCCTAGATTTACCAGAGAAAATTCAGGGGTTTTTAAATACACGCCTGAAGAAAACTCAGAATCGACAAAGAAGCGATGTGGACTTTAAGGGACGTTTATAGGTGGACTTTAATAAGCCTCTCTCTATGCGTTATGATATTATTAATATTAGATCTATTATTAGATTAAATGCCTAACGCTAGTAATTTTGCCTAACACTAGGTATTCATCACACCTAGTCTAGCGTTAGATTTAGGGTGTTAAGTTATCATAGGCCGCGCCTTCCCACTTCCCCCCTGAGGCTCCTGTAATCCTTGTAGGGGAGGTCTTTACCTGAGGACATCCAGAGCTTTCGCCAGTGCACCTTGTGCTTTAAGTCTGATATCAATGCGGTCAGCCCTTTCTTCTCCTCCGCCCTGCTCAATTCAGGTCTTTTTTTGTTGAAGGCCTTGAAATTCGTGAAGTATTCCTTGAGCTCCGTGTCCTCTGGGTATTTCCTCGTGATGCCCTTCAGCTGTTCCAGTGCATTCCCAAGGGATTCGGAGTATCTCTCCTCCTTATCAATAAAGGCTGAGTACGTGTCATCCAGTAATTTGACGACGTCCTCGAGGGTATAGGCGCTGGCTATTGTCATTAGATTCCTTAGTTTTATCTTCTCCTTCGGAGCTTATTAACTTTTCTCCATCCACACCCCCCTCAGAACCGCAGGATGCAAAAATTTAATAGATTTGAAAGAAAAATATATGAATAAAATGAACTGCCAGATTTGCAATTTAAAGCTCCAGGAGGCCTGGGCCTACTGCCCGCATTGCGGTACTAAGATAGCCTCGGCCGTGAACAGGGAATTCGAGGATGTATTCCAGGTCCTGGAAAAGCGCTTCAGGGACATTTTCGGCTCCAACTTCCCAGCTGATTTTCCCTTCGAGAAGGGGTTCATGGTGGAGATAAGCGAGGCTCAGGGCTCGCCCAAGGTATCTATTAGGGAGTTCGATAAAGAGGGGGAAGAAGCTGGGAGGCCTATCCCAAGAGGCTCGAAGGTGCTGGAGCCCCATATCCTAGTAAAGGAAGGGGGTAGACTACTGAAGATTCACCTTCCCCTCGTTAAATCCGAAGAGGATATGTCAATTAAGAAATTCAAAACCTCCCTTGAGATAAAGGCAAAAGCAGGGGACAAAGTATACTTCACGGTTATACCGCGTTCAAAATTCCCAAAACTAGTTAAACATGAATTCAGAAACGGAGTACTCACCCTCAAGTTTTCATGATGGGGGGTATAGTGTAGCGGCTATCATAGCAGGCTCCAGACGATTTCCACGCATTTGAAAATCAAGATTTCATGTGTGGAAGAAACCTGCCGACCTGGGTTCAAGTCCCAGTACCCCCATTTACCAACATCCCCCTTGTCAGTACCTCGACATCGAATTTTTCTCGACAGATTTTCAACGTATATTAAACACTTGTTAATCTTCTTGGTTATCTACGTTCCTTTTAAATTTGGTTTTTTAGGGCTGAACTAAGGAGGGAAAATGGTAGGTAGAAGAGGAAAAGTTAAAAAATGTGTTGAATGCGGTAAAGCGATAAGTGGCTTTAAGGATTACTGTACACCTTGCCACGAGAGAATACTGGAGAAGATAAAGCTTTCAAGGAAAGGACGGAAATATAAAAAAAATACCTGATTAAACAGAAGGCAACGCTATGGACACGGCCTTGTTTCTAAGAAACACCGGGAGACGCTATCAGAAGCATCCTGTCTTCCAAGAAGTTTTGGTTTCAAAGCTCGCGACCAAGGCGGATTGTGATTCCCTGGGGGTTTCACTCCTCGAAATCGCACCAGGGGCGGAGATCAGCCCACACATCCATGAGGCGTCCCTGGATTCGATTTATGTCCTCAGCGGTGAAGGCGAGGCGTATATCAACGGTGAGTGGAGGGGTATCGGCACTGGGGATTACATTCTAGTGCCTGAGAAGGTTGAGCACGGTATAAGGAATAATGACCACGCTCCCCTTACACTTTTCGTAGTTCAAAGTCCACCCCTATTTTAATGAGCTATCTGGCGAGGATTTTAAGTCCTTGGATACTAGAATTTATATCATGAAGTTTAAAGCGGCACCGAGGGGTAATGAGGCTCATGAAATCACCAATTCCCGCAAGCCAGACTCATTGATGCTGATACTGGGGGAGTGCAGAGTTAAATTCAAGGGCAGGGCTGAGTCCTTCCTCGACTACGGGGAGAGACTGGTACTGGTAAAAAAAGATGGTTCAGTCCTCGTGCATCGGGGCGAGGGATGTGAAGCCGTTAATTGGCAGCCCCCCGGCACTAAAACCGCCTTCATCCTCGACAACAGGCAGTTAGTCCTTCACGCCTATCGCTCCAGCCCCCCTGAGAAAATGAGGATTCGATTCAGGAAGATAAAGCTCATCGCACATTCGCAATTAAATGACAAAGCCGAGATAAAACTAACAGGCATGGAAGCTGATTACGTCGAGATGGTAAAAAAGGACCCCGGGGTAATTGAGGATGGGCTGCGGATAACAGATAGGGAGAGGAGGACGGAGTCGGGGGCGATTGACCTCTATGGGAGGGATAAAAACAACACCCCGGTCATCATCGAGGTAAAGAGGAGCATCGCTGGTATCCCGGCGGTTTACCAGCTAGAGGCGTATGTTCAGGACCTGAAGCGCAAGAATCATGAGGCGGAGGTAAGGGGCATCCTCTGCGCTCCCAGGGTGCCGCCTATGGTCCAGACTCTGCTCAGGGAGAGGGGTCTCGAGTACAGGGTCTACAGCTGCAACTTTGAGCTCAGTGACGACAAACAACGAACGCTGACGAATTACAGTGAAAAGAAGAAGTAAGTCCCAGATTTCGCTCAGCCTTTTCCTTGGATTCAACCTAAAACGTAATCACCTGATAACCTCGGGATAACAGTTTCTTGAAGCTTGGATGTCCATCGTATTCCCCCAGAAGGGGAATACCACATGCCTGTACACCCTCTCTGGCGCTGAAAGCTATTGAACAAAAACCGCACGCCCCTGCGATTGTATCCTTCACCGAATCAAACAGGACCTTAAGCCAGTTATCCTGTTTGGACAGCTTGGGAATCCATTTGGTTCCAGCCCCGTCGAAGATGAGCTGAACTTCATCTTTGGCTTCCTTGAACTCTTTGACAGCCTCCAGGGCGTTGGCCACACGGCCCATGTCCCCGGGCGTTTCTGTGTCTGCTAAAACTACTATCGCTACTTTGACCATTTCACATCCTCCTTTTAGTCGTACTTATAACCTCGATTTACCTAGGGCTTAGGGTCCCTTAGGAACTCTTTTCATCTCCCATTCTTCAATAGGGTAACCAGCATCCTTTAGAGCTTTGAAAGGAGAATTAGAATAATAAGGTAATAACCCCCTCAATCCATTTTCAAGGAAATCTCTATGTGTTATCTCAGTTGGTTTCTTCCCCCGGTCATCAACCATCCGTTTTATAGCCTTAACCCTATTCTCCTTCTTCTGCCAATGCCCATAAAGGAAGGCAATGTCTATAGGAACCCGCATTTTCACATCAAAATTAAGATGATCAACGGATTTAAAGTATTTGTTGAGAGAGT
>CAZDSM010000043.1:0-2633 GCA_964508205.1 Candidatus Hydrothermarchaeota archaeon
CGACGAGATAGTTGCAGCTGCTAATTATGATATCAAAAGTCATTCGATTTCAAAGAAAGAGGAGATAGAACGGATTGCAAAGGCTGCTAGGTAGCTCTTTTTGAAAAGCAGGGTGAAGGAAGATGGGAAGACGGGAAAAGATGGCTGAGAAGATAATGAAGCTCATGGACAAGCCAGAGCACATTAGGAACATGGGCATAGTTGCCCACATCGACCACGGCAAAACAACTCTCAGCGACAACATCCTCGCCGGGGCAGGGATGATATCTGAGGAGCTTGCGGGCCGGCAACTCTATCTCGATTCAGACGAGCTTGAGCAATCCAGGGGTATTACCATAGACGCCGCGAACATCTCCATGGTCCACGAGTACGCGGGGGGCCATTACCTTATAAACATGATAGACACCCCGGGTCACGTGGATTTTGGAGGGGATGTTACAAGGGCCATGCGCGCAGTGGATGGCGTGTTGGTGGTTGTGTGTGCCGTCGAAGGGGCGATGCCTCAGACCGAAACAGTGCTCAGGCAGGCGTTGAAAGAGCGGGTCAAGCCCGTGCTCTTCATAAACAAGGTGGACAGACTCATCAACGAGCTCCGTTTAACGCCTGAGGAGATGCAGCAGAGGTTCGTGAAAATCATTGCCGAGTTCAACAAGATAGTGAAGAACATGGCCCCCAAAGAGTTAAAGAACAAGTGGCAGGTTCGCGTCGAAGATGGGAGCGTTGCCTTCGGCTCGGCCTATTACAATTGGGCCATAAACATGCCCCGCATGAAGGAAAGTGGCATTACCTTCAAGGACGTCATCGAGTGCAATGAGCAAGGAAAGCAGAAGGAACTCGCGAAGAAAGCCAAGGTTCACGAGGTCATCCTCGACATGGTAATCAAGCATCTTCCCAACCCCTTGGATGCCCAGAAGTACAGGGTACCTAATATTTGGCATGGGGATGTCGAAAGCAACCAAGGCAAGGCAATGATGACCTGCAACCCAGAGGGCAAATTGGTTATGATGGTTACGGACTTAGCCATCGACCCTCAAGCGGGAGAGGTTGCTACAGGTAGGATATTCTCAGGGACCCTCGAGAAGAGCAGGGAAGTTTATATGATGAACGCTAAGGCCAAAACAAGAACCCAGCAGGTCGGCGTGTATTTCGGCCCTGAGCGCATGGCGACCGATTACGTTGTAGCGGGTAACATAGCCATGGTGACCGGCCTGAAAAACGTCCGCGCCGGAGAAACTGTCACTGAGATCGAGAGCCCCATAGAGCCCTTCGAGGAGATGAAGCACACCTCCGAGCCAGTCGTAACTGTGGCCGTAGAGGCCAAGAACATGAGGGACCTGCCCAAGCTCATCGAAACGCTTCATATAATAGCCAGGGAAGACCCCACACTACGCGTTGAGATAGACGAGGAAACTGGAGAGCACTTGCTCTCTGGTATGGGGGAGCTTCATTTAGAGATTATCGCTTACCGAATCCGCGGGAAAGGTGTAGAAATCGAGGTATCCACGCCCATCGTGGTTTACCGTGAGACAGTCGAAGCTGCATCGCCCGAGATAGAGGGGAAGTCACCCAACAAGCACAACAAGTTCTACTTCATGGTCGAGCCTATGGATGAGCCCGCCCTTAAGGCGTTACTGGCAGGGGAGGTTAAGCCTGTCAGGCTCAAGGGCAAGGAGCTGGGAAAGGCCTTCGAAGCAGTGGGCATGGATAAAAAGGACGCCCGGGGCGTCGTGGAGGTATACGAAAACAACGTTTTCGCCAACGTTACAAAGGGCATCCAGTACCTTAATGAAGTAATGGCCCTGATGCAGGAGGGATTCCACGAGTCCATGGACGATGGCCCCCTGGCGAAGGAGAAGGTTTTCGGATTAAAGGTCAAGCTCACCGATGCCAAGCTCCATGAAGATGCGATACATCGAGGACCAGCCCAGGTTATCCCTGCCGTCCGAGACGCTATCAGAGAAGCAATGATGCAGGCTAAGGCCCATCTCCTAGAGCCTAAACAAAAGGTTTTTATCCATGTTCCTCAAGACTACATGGGTGCGGCCACTCGGGGAATCCAGAGTAGGCGCGGCCAGATAATTGACATGCGGCAAGAAGGGGACATGAGCATCGTAGAGGCTTCGTGTCCCATCGCGGAGATGTTTGGATTTGCTGGCGATATCAGGTCAGCTACTGAGGGCAGAGCCCTGTGGACCACTGAGTTCGTTGGATTCGAGAAGCTTCCGCAGGAACTTCAAAAGGAAATAATTAAAAACATTAAAAAGAGAAAAGGATTATTAACGTAGATAGGAGGTATAAAATGGTAGCTCAAAAACCGCATTTGAATTTGGTGTTTATTGGACACGTGGACCACGGGAAGTCCACGACAGTTGGCAGACTACTCTTTGAGAAGGGGGATATCGGGGAGCACATAATTAAACAGTATAAGGAAGAAGCCGAGAAGATAGGGAAGGCGACCTTTGAGTTCGCCTGGGTAATGGACCGCCTCAAAGAAGAGAGGCAGCGCGGATTAACCATTGACATAGCCCACAACAAGATGAACACAGATAAATACTATTTCACGGTCATCGATGCTCCTGGGCATCGCGATTTTGTGAAAAACATGATTACCGGCGCCTCACAGGCAGATGCAG
>CAZDSM010000044.1:0-3033 GCA_964508205.1 Candidatus Hydrothermarchaeota archaeon
CTTTGCTCCTCGGTAGTACAGGCTGTGTGACCCAGAAGGAAGCTTCTACCGCACCTCCAACAGCAATACCATCTGAGCCAGAAGTATCTGAGGAAGTTGAAGAGGTAATCGGGGTATCCGAGGAGGTAGCAACCACAACAGAGACAACCAGCGAAATAGACGCTTCTGACTTTGAAGTAAGCGAACCAGTGGATTGGGGGCTCGTTATCTGACCCCCCCTATTCTTTTTTCAAGTAAGTACTTTTATATACTCTCCCTCGGCTTCCCTCGTGGTGCCAACCACCAGCCTCGGCTCATTGTTAGCTGTCGTTTTAAGAATCCCACAGGCCTCAACATCTTCGCCATCGAAGGCCTGACCTGCGTAGGTGTGGGTATAGGAATATATTTCACCTAGGGAGCCGTCCTCAAACCTCACCTTATAAACAGAGGGAGAATCAAAGGCCTGGGATGCATCAATTATCCTGCCCTTCATCGTGGTGATGCCAAAATCTTGAAAGTTTTTTTCCTCCTCTTTAAACACCTCGTCAACATCCCTCACAAGCAATATGTCAAAAATTGTCCCCTTCATGGAGCCCCGGTGGTACTTGCGCCTTTCATGCCAGAGGAACTCCGCGTAACTGAGGGTCTTCTCCCCGGAATAGCGCTTAACGTATATTCTCCGCCACTGCTCATCTGTCAGCTCCTCAACATCGCCAGAGTCTATGAGTTCTCTGAGGATGTTCCTCGCTTTTAAGTGGTTTTTGGTCCCGTACACCACGAAGTCTATGTCAGACCGCGAATCATGGAGGTTGACTAGAATAGAGCCGGTAACCCCTCTTTTCTCCTCTGGTATGGTGGAAAATAAGGCGGAAACCTCTCCTACTTTTTGCTCTAATTTATCGACTGGTTTGCTCAATATTTCCCTGAGCCGCACCTCAGGACAATAATCATGCCTTATTCGCTCCATGGGAACGTGCTGTCCCCTGCTATCGATGTATAGGGGATAATTATCCTTCAAATATCCTGCTGATTCCATGGTTGAGGAAATTTTCGCGTATTTCACCCCATCCTTGGTTCTGTCACCGGAGAGGGAGGGATAGTACCTCAGATAAGCGTGATACTTATCCCTCGGATGAAAGTAAGATACTACGGCGAAGATGAGGCCCTCCCTGGTCTCAATGAAATCTCTAATCCGTAGCATTGCACAGGCCCTCTACTTCATACAGATGTCTCGCCGTCTTAACAGCTCTTTCGGAAACCCGTCGAAGCACTCCTTTTTCTGTTACGTAGTGCTTTGTTTTCATGCGGGGGAACATCTCCTCCAGGTCTGCGAGGGCGAAGTGAAGCTGGAGGCAGTGGGGAGAACCGTCCATGGTAAGGGCTGCGATCTCTTTTGTATCTTTCACCCTAATAATCGTGGCCAGCTTCCAGGCTATCTTCTCCAGGCTTGAGGTGGTCATGCATACCTCGAAGAGGGAGTAATCCATGAATTCCTCCAGTACCCCTGAATGTTCCTCGGGTACACAGGTGCCGTATACAAGGATCTTACTTTTTATCTTCTCAGAGGTTACGCTGGTATCAAGCAAGTTGCTTCCATGCATGTTATCAAATAAAATTAATTACTTTATAATAAAATAATTTCGACACATATATAATCAATGAACTAGGGTCGATTAAGCAAAACCTGAAAGAATTTGTATAATCGACAATTCTCTTTCACCCAGCCTCCATGTGGAGGAATCCATTATAAGCGTCTTTACAGATTCTGACCTATCTTCAGGCATCTTTAAAAGTTCTCGATAGATTTTTTTGTTGTAGATTTGTTGTAGATTATTTGGGTTAAACATATATATTTTATAATTATTATTGACTCCCATGCCCTTTGACAATGTCCTCTTAGAAGCGAAGTTCATGGAGTACCTTCCAAATGCGATAATGGCCCTGCTGGTTTTATTCGCTGGTTTTGTTGCGGCAAATGTTGCGGGGAGGATGATAAACAAAGTAAGTGACAAAATAGCTGGAAAGACAGAAACCAAAGTAGACGACCTGATGTTCGAATACGCCGGAAAGGGAGTCTCCTACATCATCTACGCTATAGCTTTGATACTCGCTGGGAGGCAGTTAAATTTCAACGCCATGTCCTTGGTTACCGGTGTCCTGGTATTGCTATTGTCCAGACCGGTCTCACAGATAGTCAAGCTTCTCCTGGAGAAAATCGAAAAAGAACTAATGAAAAAATCCAAAGACAAGGACCAGAACGTAATTTTCACCCTCATAAACAAGACGATAATAGTCACGATATATGTCTTTGCTGTAATCATAGCCCTAGGGCAGATAGGAATCGAGGTTCTTCCCCTCGTTGCTGGCCTGGGAATTGCAGGCTTGGCAATAGGCCTCGCAGCCAAGGATACCCTCTCCAACATGATTGCCGGAATCTTCATAATCATTGACAAGCCCTTCAAGCTGGGTGATAGAATCGAGATATGGAATGCTCCCAGGAACAGTGCCACCTGGGGGGATGTGATTGACATCGGTTTGAGGAGCACTAAGATTCGGAGCACGGATAACATCGTTATGGTTATTCCCAATTCAGAAATCGCGAAGCGCGACATAACCAACTACAGCGCCATGCCCAATGGTATTCGCGTTCGCATTCCTGTCGGCATCGCTTACGAGGCGGACTTAAAGGAAGCAATGGAATTGCTTATTAAAATAGCTAGAAAAACCAATGGGGTTTCTGAGAAACCTGTGCCCAAGGTGGTGGTCAAGAAATTCGGCGAATCCAGTGTAGACCTCGAGCTTCGGGTGTGGATAAAGGATGCGAAGATTAGGCGCAGAATTACCTCTGGCATAGGAACGAGAATAAAGAAGGAGTTCGACGCCTCTAGAATTGAGATACCCTACCCCACGCGTCACATAATCTACAAATCCGGAGATATTGGAAAGCTACCCTAAGCCCCAGAGCTCGTCGCCGACATAATGGATGTTTTTTACGCACTTACCCTCTTTCTTACTAGCATATTTATTTCCGCTCCACAGGGTCTTGCCGATGGC
>CAZDSM010000045.1:0-2997 GCA_964508205.1 Candidatus Hydrothermarchaeota archaeon
ATGTCCCCTCTGTACTTTAAGCCAGTTCCATCAAGGGCTTGGTTGATCTTCTCCTTGATAGAGCCGTTCTGAAGCGCCTCCTCCTGAGTATTCCAGAGCCAGTAACTACACACCGGGCACGGTGTCGTCATTTCAAGGCCCTCTTTCTCTGCAATAGCGAGATTCCGCGCGGGCAAGGCGAGAGCCAGGAGGTTGTCCTGGCTGTACGCGACACTCGCGCCGCAGCAGCTCCAGTCCTCGACCTCCACCAAGTCGATGCCTACGGCTTGGAAGACCTCCTTCGTGGACATATCGAATTCTTTGCCAGATGTCGGAATCACGCACCCGGGGTAATACGCGAGCTTCACCTCTCAGACCCCATCTTTCGCACGTTCTCGTAGATTATCCTCATGTGGTCCCTGTGCTTGATTCTATCGGGCTTCAAAAGCAGCTTCCCCTTCTTAAACATTTCAATGCCCATGGGCAAATCCTTAAGCAAGCACCTGGCCATCTCTACCGGGTTCTTAGTTTTCTTTAGGTTGAACTTCAGCATGAGCTCTGTTTCAAAAACTCGGCCGTGATGTTGCAGCACATCCAAGAAGGTGCTGTACCATGCGGGACCGCTGGGCTCCTTTGCCTCGTAGCCCTGCTTCATTGCTATGGATTTAAGGGCTGCCATCACCTTGGAAATCTCCACTCCGCGAGGACAGCGCACCGTGCACGTGTGGCAACCAGCGCACACCCAAATCGTATTTGCATCGAAAATTTTATCTTTAATGCCCAGCTCGACCATGCGCATGATCTGCCGTGGGGTGTAGTCCATGGCGTAAACCACCGGGCAGCCCCCGCTGCAGGTGCCGCAGGAAAAGCACAGCTGCGCATTCTTGCCGCCAGCTTCGATAACCTCGTTAACGAAGTTGGAGTCGCAGTCCTTTAACCGTATTACCTCGGATTCCAAAGGTCTCACCCTATTATAACACTATTTTTCATTACATTGTCGTTTAAAATCTTTTTTAAAAAAAGGCTAGAGATAGCCCTTAGTAAAGCGCTCCGTGCGCTCCATGGCCTCGGTGATGTCTTTCAGCGAGGCCGCGTAGGAGCAGCGCAGGAATCCCTCGCCGCTATCGCCGAAGACATTGCCTGGCACCACCGCTACCTTTTCTTTTTTGAGGAGTTCTTCCGCAAACTCCTCGGAGCTCAGGCCGGTGGCTTTTATTGAGGGAAAGGCGTAGAAGGCCCCCTTGGGCTCGAAACATGTTAAACCCATCTCGTTGAAGCGTTTGATGATTAATTTTCGACGCTCGTTATACTGCTTCCTCATCCCCATTACCTCGCGGCCGCCATTTCTGAGAGCCTCCATGGCAGCCATCTGCCCGGTAATGGGAGCGCAGAGCATTGAGTACTGATGAATCTTCATCATGGCCTCGATTATCGCGCTGCTGCAGGCAGCGTAACCTATGCGCCAGCCCGTCATGGCGTAGGCCTTGGAGAGACCGTTCAACAGCACTGTGCGCTCCTGCATACCCTTCAGGGAGGCGAAGGAGCAATGTTTGCCGTCGTAGGTGAGTTTATCGTAGACCTCGTCGCTGATTACAATGAGGTCGTGCTCATTCACCACGTCAGCAATCCCCTCAAGCTCCTTCTTCGTCATAATCGCCCCTGTAGGGTTGTTAGGATAGCTCAGAATTAAAGCCTTGGTCTTATCCGTTATCTTCTCCTCAATTTTCTCAGGAAGCACCTTAAACTCATCCTCTACGTTGGTCTCCACCACTACCGGCTTCCCACCTGCGAATAATGTGCATGGCTTATAGGAGACATAACTGGGCTCATGGACAAAAACTTCGTCCCCAGGATTAATCAACGCCCTAATGGCGAGGTCGACGCCCTCACTCACGCCTACAGTTACCAGGATTTCATCTTTCGGGTCATAACCCAGGGAGTACTCCCTCTCAAGACGCTTGGCTACCTCTTCACGGAGCTCCAAGAGGCCGTAGTTAGAGGTGTACATGGTGTAGCCCTTCTCCAGGGAGTATATACAAGCTTCGCGAATATGCCAAGGGGTCACGAAATCTGGCTCACCTACGCCGAGGGAGATGGCATCCTTGACGCCTATCACAAGCTCAAAGAACTTCCGTATGCCTGAGGGCGGAACACCTCGGGCCCTGTCCGAGATCCTATCCTTCATAGTTCTCTAGGGACTTACCGCGAGCCTCTTGTTCTCCCCCTCCCCGAAGAGCACATCGCCGTCCTCCTTATAGCGCTTCAAAATAAAGTGTGTAACTGTCCCCTGAACCTGCTCCAGGGGGGCGAGCTTCTCGGAGACGAAGTGAGCAACCTCCTTCATGTCATCACCCCTTACGAGGACAGAGAGGTCATATGTACCGGAAATCAAGTACAGCACCCGCACCTCCGGAAAGCGCATTATCCTCTTGGCTACCGCGCCATATCCACGGTCGCGCTCCGGCAATACTTTGACGTCTATCATCGCGTAGACCTGTTCCTTCCCAGCCATCTCCCAGTTCACGACGGTCTTGTACTTCCTGATGATGCCCTTCTTCTCCATCTCCTTTATCTTCTTCTTGACATCTCCCTCAGACTGGTTGACGATGGCGGCGATTTCCTTGGGCGCAGTTCTGGCGTCTTTCTCGAGGACCCGCAGTATCTCATCCATAACTATCACCTAGTTGGGGGTTTAATTTCAAGATTTAAAAATTTTTGCATTGTTAGGGAACAAGGTATTAAATGAACCCGTTCTTCGAAGAGCGGTGCGAGAGAGGCAAAGCCTTTTGATATGAGCGCCGTTGCATAAGAGCGGGTACACAGCACCCTACGGGTCCCTCAGGAGGTTGCGAAAACGCTTTCGATGATAAAGAGGCCAACCGGGGAGCTGAACATCGGGCCGCCAGGAAACCTTTCTCTACATTAAGAGGGTCCCCGCGCAAGCGTTAGGCTAATGCCAGAGCTGTGAGCGTGGGTGTTAGGGAGTAGGACACATGGCGGCCCCTCAATATGGTGCTT
>CAZDSM010000046.1:0-2261 GCA_964508205.1 Candidatus Hydrothermarchaeota archaeon
AATAGCCAAGCTATTTAAACAGGAAGGCATCTCAGGGAGGGTGACCTTTCACTGTCATCCTAGGGCGAACCTAATGGACGATGAGACATGCAGATTGCTGAAAGAACTCGGAGTGACTACAATCAACTTCGGCTTCGAGAGTGGAAGCGAAAGGATGCTGCACTATTTAAAGGGTGGCTCAGTTACTGTGGAGGATAACAAGCGAGCGGTAATCTTAGGCAAAAAATACGGCTTCTCCGTGGTTGGAAGCCTGATTTTCGGCAGCCCAGGGGAGCGCATCGATGACATGAGGAAGACCCTGGTGTTCATCGATTTTTTTGATAAAAATCGTGGCGATAACCTCTGGCACTTCGTCATGACGCCTTTTCCAGGAACACCCATATGGGAAATTGCCAAGGAGAGGGGCAAGGTTAGTGATGATATGGACTGGGACTTATTGAGGCATCAGAATATCGATAAACCCCTACTCCTAGATCCAGGAGTCGATCTAGAAGAATTCAAGAGAATATTCAACGATGTAGAGGAGAGGATATACCGGCTTAGGGCTTCGAGGAAGGGCTGGATAATGAGGAAGATTCTCAAAGACCCTCTTCGGCTAGTAAAGAGGGTAAAACAGGACCCAACGAAGGCCGTGAAGACCCTTCTTTATCTCCTCAGACGGCCGAAGAGAGCGGGATAACCACCTCAGCCCCTCTTATGAGTCAAGGTAGTTCCTGTGCCATATCTCGAGGCTCATCAAGCGCCACAAAAGATGCCAATTGTCTCTTTCTCCGCGTAAATGTTGTTCTATAAGTTTATTAACGAGATACCAATCGAAATATCCTCGTTTCTCAATATTATTTCTTGAAACAAGATCCAGCATCGTCGACTTAAGCCCCCCCTTTAACCAGTTTTTCATCGGGATGCTGAAGCCCTGCTTGCTACGATAGAGGGCTTCCCTGGGCAACATATTGCCCATGGCCTTTTTAAGGATGTACTTAATTTTCAGGTTCCTCATCTTCAGGGAGGGGGGTATTTTGGCCGTGAACTCAACGAAGTTGTGGTCCAAGAAGGGTACTCTTACTTCAAGGGAATTAAGCATGCTCATCCTGTCCACCTTGGCAAGCATGTCGTTGGGGAGGGAGGTCTTTATATCCACGTACAGCATCTGATTCAAAGGATGCCATCCCTTAGCCTTTTGAAAGAGGTCGTGGATTTCATCAAAGGTACTGTTCCAATCCCCATGTAACATGTTCCTGTCGAAATTAGGAAGTTTCCATCTCACGTGTTTAAGCGGGGATTCTAGGGCTGCGCCCTCCATGAACCTCTTTATGAGGGTCCTCATCCCTTTCTTGGATTCGCTGACCTTCATCCTTTTGCTTATGGATATTGAGGCATCCTGCATCACATTGGGCATATAGGAGTAGTAATCCCATATCCTCTGAGCCTGATACCAGTGATACCCTGCGAATATTTCGTCTCCCCCGTCGCCGTCCAATACCACCTTAACCTTCCTCCTCGCCCACTTGGAGACCAGATAGGTCGGAAACATGGATACATCGCCGAAGGGTTCGTCCAGCGAGGGGGTAATCTCCTCGATCAATTTCAGCGTTTCTTCCGGGGAAATAATCCTCTCATAATGCTCCGTCCCCAAGTTTTCTGCTACCATCTTTGCGTAGGCAGACTCGTCGTAGGATTTATCCTCAAAGCCTATGGTGAAGGTCTTAATCGGAGTATCGACAAGATCGCTCATTAAGGCGGCGATTGAACTGGAATCCACGCCGCCGCTGAGGAACACTCCAAGAGGAACGTCACTTACGAGGTGCGCTTCAACGCTCTCCCTGAGGTTGTCTATAACGCCTTTTACAAAATAGCGTTCACTATTCTGTTCTATGTGCGAGAAACCCACATCCCAATATTCCTTAATATCTACTTTTTTCGATTTAATATCGTAGACCAAGGTATTCCCAGGAAGAAGCTTGAATATTTTTTCGAAAATGGTTGCTTTCCCCGGGGTATATCCGAAAACTATGAATCCCCGCAACGCCTCGCTGTATAGCTGTCTTTTAATTTCGGGGCATTTTAAAATTGCCTTAATCTCGGAGGCAAAAATTAATCTGCCATTATTGAAATAGTAGTATAGGGGCTTAATACCCAGCCTGTCCCTCGCTAGAAGCATCCGTTTTTTCTCGCTGTCCCATAAGGCAAAGGCGAACATCCCCCTCAAGCGCTGTACACACTCCTCGCCGTACTCCTCATAGGCGTGTACAATCGTCTCGGTA
>CAZDSM010000047.1:0-5067 GCA_964508205.1 Candidatus Hydrothermarchaeota archaeon
AACCGTGCTCTGGCGACAGCCATCCGGACCAGGTCCTTGGCTTTGCGCGTAGCCTTGGCCTTCTCCCGCATGTGCACCCAGGAGCAGTGCTCACGAATATTGGACATCTCAAAAAGAAATGGATTGAGACCAGCTTCGCTACAGGCATTCCGAAAGGTGGGCTCGTGCATATTCGGCGTGCAGGCAGCAACTACGATTCGGTTTAGGTTGTGCTCCTCTATGTCGTCCTGTATCAACCGCTGTCCTGGGTCAGCGCACATGAACTTGTACTGCTTGGCTAAAACAACGTCCTTGAGTTTGGAGGCGTATTTGGTGAGCTCGGGATTGTTAACAACCCCTGCGATATTTACGCCGCAGTCGCAGATGTAAACACCGATTCTTGGTTTATCATTGGTATTGATTTTCTTTCCCATGTCATATGCTCCTAGACCCATTATTTAAATGCGGTTATTATATTTTATGGTTTAAAACCTGACTATAACATCATGATTTTTAATTATAATTTATTAAGATGTATCTATGGTGAGTCACGCCTGCCATGAGGATAAATTCATATTCCAATAACACATATATTCTTTTAAAATGAAAAAATTCGTAGTCAGATGCGCGGAGTGCCACTCCGAGATAAAGAGCAGGGAAAGTTTTGTCTTCAGTTGCAGGCTTCACGACTCCCTTGGGCGGAGCTATTATGCAGATAAAAAGCTAAAAATCAGGGACTACCCCGGCCTGTGGAGATACTATGATTGGCTGCCTGTGAAATACGCCAGCGAGTACGATGGAAAAAGCATCACTTACAAGAGCATTGAACTTGGAAAGGAGCTCGGTCTTGAGAACCTTTACATCTCCTTCAACGGCTACTGGCCTGAGCGGGATGCCATCCTAAAGACCTGCACCTTCAAGGAACTCGAGGCCGCGGTAACCATCCAATACGCCAAAGAGCGTGGGGTAAAAAGGCTCGCGATACCTTCAGCTGGAAATACCGCTAGGTCCTTCGCCTATATTGCGAGCATGATGGGCTTACCATTAGTATTGATAATCCCATTGACATGCCTGTTTGACATCTGGCTACCAGAGCTGAACAGGGAACTCATCAAAACCCTCGTTGTCAAAGATGGTGACTATTCCGACGCCATATCCTTGAGCAATAGGCTGTCTGGGGCATATGGAATAATCAATGAATGGGGGAGTAGGAACATTGCCAGGAGGGACGGCCTAGCTACCATTCTGCTGGACGCGGTGCAGGTAATAGGTAAGATGCCTCAACACTACTTCCAGGCCATCGGTACAGGTACAGGGGCTATCTCGGTCTGGGAGGGGGGAAGGCGGCTACTGGAAAGCGGCAGCTACGGCAACAGGCTGCCCAGGATGCATTTATCCCAGAACATGCCCTTTGCGCCCATGGTGAAAGCATGGCAGGAGGGTCGCAGGGAGATAATACATGAGAAGGACATGCCTTCAGCTGAGAACATCTTGGATCTGATAGATGCCAGGGTTCTGTCGAACAGGTACCCCCCCTATGGCATCAGGGGGGGAGTTTACGACGTCCTAAAGGATACAAGAGGATATACGTACGCAATAACCAACCAGGAGCTGGGAGATGCCATGGGATTATTTGAAGAGCTGGAGGGCATCGACATCCACCCGGCCGCCGGCGTCGCCACGGCATCGCTGATAAAAGCGGCAGAATGCGATAGAATATCCCCTGGTGATACCGTGCTGTTGAACATAACGGGAGGTGGGGAAAAGAGGCTGAAGAAGGATGAAAGGGTAATTGAACTAGAGGTGGATAAATTCGTGTATAAGGACGTTGATATATCTGAGTTAAGGGAGGTCCTGAGTTGAGGCCTGAGGAGTTCATCATAAGCTGTCTGAAGAAAACCAAAACGAAATTAGTCGCTACCCTACCCTGCGAAAAGGTAAGTAGCCTTCTCGAGGCCATTTCAGAGAATTTCGACCATGTACCCCTGACCAGGGAAGAGGAGGGTGTGGGTGTTTGCGCCGGAGCATACCTTGCAGAAGCCAGGGGAGCGATGCTGGTGCAGAGCTCCGGCGTGGGAAATATGATAAACGCCCTGTGCTCCCTAACGAGGATATATTCCATGCCCCTGCCCATTCTGGTTAGCTGGCGGGGGGTATACAGGGAGGGAATACTGGCCCAGGAACCCATGGGGAAATACCTGCCCAAACTTGCTAGGGCCCTTGACATTCCCTGGGCTGAAATCAAGAGGAAAAAGGACCTGCCCCTGGTCAGAGAAAGCCTGGAATCAGCTTATAAAAACGAGGAGCTGCAATTGATACTCCTTAATCCGCGTATTTGGGGAGACGTAAGGACTGAGGAAATCCAAGGTAAAACAGCAAAAACTCCTTTGAAGTTTACCGGCAGGCCTTTAGAGGCGGATTTAACGAGGTACGAAGTCCTTGAGGCGGCATCCAGTTATCTGGATGGCAAAGCAGTGGTGTGCAACCTAGGGGTTCCCTGTAAGGAGCTCTACAGGGTGAAGGACCAACCCTCCAACTTTTACATGCTGGGGAGTATGGGCATGGCTACGCCTATAGGCCTGGGTATGGCAATGTATGCGGAAAAAGAGGTCGTCGTCATTGATGGGGATGGGAGCCTTCTTATGAACCCAGGGGTTTTGGCTACTGTGGCAGAACACTCTCCCAAAAACCTCACAATTCTAGCTATCGATAACGCAGCCTATGGTTCTACCGGCAATCAATCCACGGCCACGGCAGAAGTGGTGGACCTCCAGATGCTTGCTAGGGCTTTTGGGATAAAGAGGACGTATAAGGTAGCGGGGAAAGATGAGATAAAATCCGTCCTTCCCCAGCTGGGAAGGGGGCCCAATTTCATCCACATCGTCGCCAAGGCAGGGAACGCCCCAATGCCTAATATCCCCTTGCCCCCCATGGAAATCAAAAAAAGGGTGATGGAGTACCTCCAGGGATGATTAGAATAGGCCACCTTTCCACTGCGTACCACACCTCTATGGTTCTGATGGGGATGCAAAAATGGGTGAGGGACGCTAAATTGGAGTTGAAGTGGGAGTTATATTCCACAGGCCCTAGGATTATTAAAGCCCTAGGCAGGGGGGATTTGGACATGGGCTACGTTGGCCTGCCTCCGGCTATTGTAGGCATTGACAAGGGAGCGAGGTTAAAATGCGTGGCAGGGGGACACATTGAGGGCACAGTCATCATAGCAGAAATGAAGTACCGTTCCCTGGAAGAGCAGGATTATAAAACAAGGGCGACATTGGAGCAGTTCAATTGCATTGGTTCTCCATCCAGGGGATCTATTCACGACGTGATAATAAGGGATCTGCTGAAAAAAGAGGGCCTCTCCCAAAGGGTGGCAGTCAAAAATTACCCATGGGCCGATCTTCTCGTGAACGCCCTTGAAAAGGGTGAGATAGACGCTGCCATCGGCACACCCTCTCTCACGGCTGTTGTTATTCAGGGTGGCGTTGGTAGGATAATTTTTCAGCCCAAGGAGCTGTGGCCCTTCAACCCGAGCTATGGAATAGTGGTGAAGGAGGAGATTATCAAGGATTTCCCTAGGACCATCGAGAGCTTCCTGCGGACTCATCGAAAGGCATCCGCCTTTATCAGAAAACACCCTCAAGGGGCAGCTGAAATCATATCAAAGGTGATAGGCGTCGTAGACGAGGAATTCGTCCTCACAGCGCTCGGTATCTCCCCCAGATACTGCACAAGCCTTCCACCAGAATTCATCGACGCAACCATGGTCTTTGTAAAGATGCTTAGGGCTTTAAGGTACATCAAAAAGCCCCTGAGAGAAGAGGACATCTTCGATAGGAGTTTTATAGAGAGAGTTCATCCAGAGGCGCATCATTACTGAGTCAAAGCAGCCTTTTTTTCCCGCGATACGGCTTTAGTGAATATATCTCCTCCACCTTTACCAGTATCCCTGAGCGAGGTTTACGCTTGCCCCCAGTTTTCTCGACTATCTCCCTGTAAAAATTCCCAAAGAGGGCACCCTTTTCGAGGACCTCGGCTTTTCCCTTGAGCAGATACCCATCCCTGCCGTTGTTCATGAAAGACATCCCAAGGGCGACCTTGGATCCAGCTTTTATATTCTCTACGGTCTTGGATAGGAAGATATTTGCGATTAAGATTCTCCATTTACCTAGGGATTTGACGAAGCATACCGGAGCTAAGTGGGGGATGCCCTCATCTTGAGTAGCTACCCATACCAGCGCTGTCTCTGCTTCGCAGCGCATTTCAAACTTTTTTAGAATCCCCTCTATTTCCATCAGCTTTTATTTTCCACGGTAAAAACATAAATAATCTACTGATGAAACAGAGAGTAATGGACTCCAGCACAGCTGAGCAGATGTGGCTCCTGACCAGCAGGATGGCAGCTGAAGCCAAGGCGCAGGGAATGGATGTGTCACAGGTATTCGCACTGCTCAGGAACGCGAAGTCCATCCTCAACGAGGCGCGATTGGACAAGCATGTTCATAGGGAGTTGGTTACCAGGGCTGAGAATCTGATAAATGAGGCCCAGCAGGAGGTATTCATCGCCGCGGCCCCCCTTGGGAAGGGGTTTGAGGAAAAATGGGAGGCCCTGGTAAAGAAGGCATTGATGGGTGAGAGAATAGGTGAATTCCCCTTCTCAGGGGTAAGATATTATCCCAGCATGCCCAAGGAAGGCGGCTGGGTTCGATTAGCCCTAAGGGATAAACTTCCAATGGAGAAAGTAAAGGAGCTGGCCAAGGCACATGGCCTTGGTTATAAGGCTTACGAGGAGGGATACGCTGTGCTCACTGGTGATAAGGCCTCATTGAGAAAGGCTCTGAGGGTTATTTCCAAATATTATTCAGGTGCTTAAATGACGGAGAACGAGGATAAGAAAATCAGGGACGTGCTGAAATACGTGGATGAGAAGATGTACTTTGTCCCAAGGTTCCTTAAAATCTTGGTGCCCCATGCCCCTGAAGTAGCGGAAAAATTCGCGGAATACTATGACGAGGGCAAAAAGGACAGACACCTGAAGCGCAAGCACAAGGAGCTTATTTTCACTGCCATAGGCATCGCGGCTGT
>CAZDSM010000048.1:0-5032 GCA_964508205.1 Candidatus Hydrothermarchaeota archaeon
ATCCTGCACCTCTCGCCCCCTTCCTCGTCGCCCTCATGACCTTTAATCCTGTGAAGCCAATTCCCAACGTCATATTCGCCCAGATGGAACCTCCTACCGATTTTTCGAAAGTAACGCTTGGATTCGGCCATGCGTTTTCTGTATTCTTCCGCTTGATGGATGTTGGGGTTGTAGAAGAACGCCTCCACCTCGTATTCCATCCTCAGGAGGTCGATTACATGAGTGGAGCACGGGGCGCAGCAGATGTGGAGCAGGAGCCTGGACTTCTCCATGGACCTATTTTTCCCTGGTATGGACAAAAATCTTTCTCATTGAAATAACCGCATAGCAGAGCAGCATTATCCCGCTCAACAACAGAAAGCCCGCCCGCGGTTCAACGTAATCCGATAGGAGGCCGAGACCCAGAGGTATCAATGCCCCTAGGAAGAATCCCACGCCGTACATCGCCCCGTAGGCCTTCACGTAGCCGTCCTCTGGGGTGATGTCAGCGAGGATGGAATCGAAGGTTGGGAGGGTCATGTATATTCCCAGGGCTGTTAACCCTACTAACAAGTAAAAGGCACCCTCACCAGTGAAGAAATAAAATCCCCCGAGGGATACGGCGGTGAGCATGACCGCCACCCTCGTTACTTGAACCCTGTCGTACTTATCCGCGAGAAATCCGCCCAGGAGGTTGGCAAGGAGTCCAACCACCGGCAGGAAGGCCAGCAAAGCCGCGGCAGATGGCAGGGAAAAGTTGTAAACCGCCACTGCATAGAGGGGTAAAAAGGCCTTGATCCCCCAAAAGACTGACTCCCTTAAACCAAAGGCCGCTACAACCACGCGAAACCTTCTTTTCCTGAGCATGCTCCCAATGTCAGGACCCTTCCCCCGCTGCCCGTCCTCCTTAACGGTATAATAGAATACCAGACCGAATAACACTGACACCCCTGCGAAGACCTTCAAGGCGAAGCGGTAGTCGAAGCTTGAGATGAAAAAAGCTATGAGGAGGGGCCCTAGGATCATCCCTAGACTGCTCCCAAAGCCGTGGACCCCCATCACCCGGCCCCTGATTTCTCGACCATATCTCTCAGCTAATAGGGATGTTCCAGCAGGATGATACATGCCGCCAGCAGAGCCAAATAATGCCTGGGTAGCGACGAGGGGGACGTAGCCCTGGACCATGGCCATAACTCCAAGGGCCCCGCCGCTTACAGCCTTGCCCATGGCGACTAGGAGTTTCTTGGACGCTCCCTGGAAGAGCACTCCTGTGAGGGGGTTTAGGAGGGCATAGAAGAGGAGATACACCGCAATGATGGCCTCTGTCATCAGGTAGCTCAGGCCATAAATCTCTTTGAACATCGGTAGGAGGGCCGCGATAATTAATATCTGGGTGTGATTGACGGCATGGGCCAAGATGCACATTAAGAGGGTGCCTTTATTCTCCACCGTCATGGGCCTCATAGTATGCTCTCACCTTCTCCAGGACCTTCCTAGCGTTCCCGTAGGTCAGTCCCCCATGGGCATTCTCTAGACTGTCCCATTCGAAAAGAAGTACAAGTTTGTTGAAATCGTCCTTAGGTTAAAAGATTTGCGCTGATTTTTCATCGCTTGCTTTACGCATTTCAGCCGCAGCGTCGAAAGCCGCCCTCCACTTCCCATAGTTCTTGACCTCGTGTCCAACTACAAGTATTAATGAGAGTTATTTTTATTTCTTCTTCGTGGGTTCCTTGGATACTTTTTCAAATTTTTTCACGAGAAACTCCTGTAGTTTATTACTAGACAACCCAGCTTCTTTTGGAGCTTTTTCATCGGATGGTTTTTCATATTTACCGAGGAAATTCATTATTACGTCACCAACTGCTTCCCCTGCTTGGGGAGCCTTTGTAACGGCTGTGTAGTCGGAGTGATCTTTTACTGCTTCGAGGAACTTGTTTTGTTCTTTGGATTCCAGCTTTGCTAAGAAGTCGATTACAGCATGGGTTATTAGATCGCTTTCAGATACGAACTGTCCGGATTTCACCAGCTCATTAATCCTCTTTTTGGTATATGGAGAAACGTATCCAGTAATCATGGTTTTTTTTCGTTCTGGCTTACTCATTACCCTATATTACTCCCATCCCAGTTATATGATTTTTCAAGGAAAAATTATTAGTGGGAGTTAAAAGATAGTTTTCAATGCAGCTAGAATTTAGGTGGAAGATAACGTCCAATATCCTGGTAGTAGATGACGAACCAGAGATAGTCTACGAGGGGAGACATGTTATCCATAGTTGTCCATCTTAAACAACATATTTTATTTATCAGATGTACATACCTAATGCCTAATGGAAAAGGAAAACGCCCTTTTCAATGAAAAACCCATTAAGAGACTTTGTTCAAAAACAAAAGTAACTGCTAAACAGAAAAACGCCTCCATGCCTGTTGTGTTGCTCACCATCAGAACCGGCAAGGATAGTGTGAAGAAGATTGGAATGATAGCACTTTTCTATAAGAAAAGGAATATGGGCCCGTAGCCTAGTCAGGATAGGGCGGCAGCCTTCTAAGCTGCAGACCGCGGGTTCGAATCCCGCCGGGCCCGTTTGTCAGCTTTTCAAAATGCCGACATCTTGTCATACACTGCTCCAATTAAAGAAACAAAACATAATGAGGACTCGATAGTAGAAGAACTCAATCGTGTTGGGGTAGCCAAGTGGTCAAAGGCGAGCACAGATTATCGTTACCGTTCCCAAACTTTCCTACTATTCCGGGACGCTAGAGGAGAGTCATTTTCTATCATTCCATCGGCAAGTTTGAAGTAATAGTCGTAAGAAGCTCATAGCACCCTTCCATCCCTGTTAATCTCGCCATTTCTTATCCTGGTTGAAGAGATACGCCTGCCGTTGGCTGCCATTATCAGGGGTATGACGATAAGTTCCAGTAGCTCTAGACCGCTCTCCTGACGAATACCGTTAATCTCCAGAGCCCTGGGCTTGGTTTCGGAGGAGACCACGATGGCATCCATCTCCCTGTCAGCTATTGCCGGCCCATAGGCGTCCTCGAGTTTGACTATCTTGTAGTTCTTCCCTTTCAGATACATCTCAAGGTTCCTTTTCCTCGCACTGTAGCTCTCGGAATTCTTATCATAGGCATTAGACGTCACGCCTACGATCACCTCACCGCCGAGTTCAAAGGCCCTATCAAGAAGAGCCTTATGCCCAAGGTGAAGCCTGTCAAAGGTCCCACCTACAGCGACTTTTTTGAATCTCATGAGCAAAAGGATTTATCTCCATCGTGGATAATAATAATTTACCATGGGAAGCAGGCTGAGGAATGCCTTGGACAAATTAAGCGAAAAAGTGTTGGAATATGGCATCGTATTGAAGCCTGAGAACATTTATTATCTGACAGGTTTTTTTCCGACCACCAAGGCGGCCCTCCTCCTGAAAGAGGAACCCCTCCTCCTCGTTTCCAAAATGGACCAACGCTTCGCTGAGACATCGACGGTGGAGTTCAAGGCCGTCGAGAAATTCGAGGTGGAATTCAATTTAAAATGCAGTAAAATAGGGGTGGAGAAGAAATTCGTCTCAATAGAGTTCTATGAAAAGCATCTGAAGGGGAAGGAGGTGCATGATTTGGGTTTTATTGAGGAGATGAGAAAGCACAAAGAAAAAGGGGAGATAAAGAAGATGAAGAGGGCTGCTAGGATTACAGAGGAGGTTATGAAGAGTGTAGCGGGAGAGCTGGTTGGGAAGAAGGAAAGAGAAATCGCTTCCCTCGCTGAGTTTAAAATTAAGGAGAAGGCTGAGCTCGCCTTCAACGCCATCGTCGCTGCTGAGGAAAATTCGGCTATACCCCACTATACCCCGGGGGATAAAAAAATAAATGCTGGCGAGGTTGTTATCATTGATATGGGAGCCCAGGCGGAGCACTACAACGCAGATGTTACAAGGACTCTTTGCCTGGGCAACGAACCAGAGTTCTACCCCATCGTCCTGGAAGCTCAAAAGGTGGCCATAAAGGAGTGCTACGCGGGCAACGAGGTGAAAAACGCGGATTTAGCTGCGAGGGAAGTGCTCAGGGAATACGGTTGCGAGGAGTATTTCCTCCACTCCACTGGGCATGGGATTGGACTAGAGGTTCACGAACCCCCGGGGCTGTATAAGGGGGCTACGGGTAGGTTCGAGGAGGGCATGATTATTACCGTGGAACCTGGGATATATAAGGACTACGGCATACGAATAGAGGACATGGTACTGGTAGGTAAAAAGGCGAAGCTATTGACCAAACTGGAGAAGTGAGATGATAATATACATAGATCCCTCGGTATCTGGTATAAGCGGTGACATGATCCTTGGGGCCCTTCTTGATCTCGGAGGAAGGGAAGAAAGCCTTCATTCCGTCGGAAGAGAGGTCTCCAGAGAAATGGGTAGCCAGGTCGAGATTAAAATTCATGCTGTTAGGAGGAAAGGGATACTCTCAAAGGGTGTAACGGTTGCTGCGGGTAAGGATGGGATGCCGGCTGAAAGCTTAAAGAAAGCCAATTCGTCCCTGGGCAAAACCCTCAATTTAGGGGATGCCCGGAAGTTTTCTATTGAAACCCTAGAGACCCTGCTGAAGGCTGAGGAGACGGTCCACGGCAATGAGGAAGAGCTTCATCTCCATGAGTTAGGCTCGGCTGATACCCTGGTGGACATCCTGGGTACTGCGAAGCTGGCAGGGGAGCTTGGTTTCTTCAGCGAGAATGCAAAGGTTTACTCCTCCCCTATGCTTGTGGGAAGCGGGATCGTCGAAACCTCCCATGGCTCAATGCCCGTGCCCGCGCCTGTCACCACTGAAATCCTCAAGAACTTCAAAATTCCCTTCAAATTTTCCAAGGTGAAAGGAGAACTAGCAACTCCCACTGGAGTAGCAATTCTCGCTAATCTAGTGCATTCCTTTCAGTACCCTTATTATCCTGTGGAAGTTAAGAAGATTGGAAGGGGTGCAGGCAACTTTGACTTCGACTCCATGCCTAATGTTCTAAGGATAATGGAGCTCTCTTCAGATGCAGGAGCAGAGGCAGTTTCAGTGC
>CAZDSM010000049.1:0-5815 GCA_964508205.1 Candidatus Hydrothermarchaeota archaeon
CCATGAGAAAATCCTCGCCATATCCCAGGAGTCCCAGCATCATCACGAGAACTTCCTTCAAGCCATAGATAAAATCCGGGAGCTTGAGACCAAAATAGACGAACACAACAAGCAAAGGGCGGAGATAGCCCCCGTCCTCGATGAAAAAAGGGAGGGGCTGAAGAAACTCTCAGAAGAGCATATGCATCTGAAGAAGGAGATAAAAATCATTGAGGAGGAAACGGATCTCAGAAGTTCCACAAGGAGTCAAAAAGAGCTCAAAGAAAGGGCGAAAAATGTTCACGAAAGGTTTAAAAGGGGAGAAAAGTTGGATTTAGAGGATATATATCTCTTAAGGAGGTTTAACCTAGTATAGGAGTGGGGTAATGGAGTACAAGAGGGTCGTGGTTATTTGCGTCGACCGCGATGCTGATATTCAAACCAAGGTTGGGGAGGAGGGTCCTATTTATGGGAAGAAGTCTGTGCTATCAATTGCCCAGAAGCTTGGCATAACCGACCCCCTTGAAACAGACACCAACGCCCTTTATGAAGCTGTGCGCCTCTATGAGGATTATAAGAAGGGGGGGGTTGAAACAGAGGTAGTTGCGGTAGTAGGTAGCCCGGACTTAGGTCTGAAATCTGACACAAAGCTTTCTCACCAGCTCGATGAGGTCCTGATGAAATTCAAGGCAGATGGGGCTGTTGTGGTAAGTGACGGCGCCGAGGACGAGTATATTTTACCCCTGGTAGAGTCTCGCATCAAGATTATCTCCGTCCGGCGGGTGGTGGTGAAGCAAAGCGAGAAGCTGGAGAGCACCTACTACCTTCTCAAGGATTTTCTCACGGAACTAGTGAACGATCCTAAGCTCTCAAGACTCTTCATAGGTTTACCAGGCATAGCGGCTGTCCTCTACATGCTCCTCGGAGGCCACGGCTGGCGCCTGATAGTTGGCATCGTCGGGGTTTTCTTCGTGATCAAGGGCTTCAGCATGGAGAACTTTGTTGAGAAGGCCTTCGGTGAGTTCAAGTCCTCCTTCTCCACAGGGAGGATCAGCTTTTTCACTTATGTCGTCGCGGTGCTAATAGCCTTCGTCGGAGTAGTGGTGGGGTACGACCAGCTCAACCGCATGGGGGTACCCTTCTCCAACCTCCCGAATTCTGTGCCCATCTTTTTATCCGAGTCCATCGACCTTTTCACATTCGCTGCCATCGTCGCCCTCATAGGCAAAAGCATAGACGCCATCCTTGAAAAGGAGAGCCTTTTGAAGTACGCCCTTCTCGGGGTTTTCGTCATAGCCTTTCGGATAATCATCGAAGCCATAAGTCTGTTCATGCTCGGACAGATAAACTACCTCAACCTCGCCCTATGGATAACACTGGGCTTAATTCTCTTCATGTTGTCCTTCATTTTCATAAGAACTGCCTGGAAGACAAAAAAGGCGAAGAAGGGCGCCAGTTAAGATTGAAAAACCATATAAGGAACATTTGCTCTCTGAGTTAATATGGCGGTTACGGAAGGGGTTTTTAGAGAGATAAAGGAGCTGGTGGAAAAAGAGGACTTCAGGGCTCTCCAAGAAAAGGTCGAGGAGATACATCCCTACAACCTTTCAGAGCTGATCCAGAAGTTCGAGCCGCCCCTGAGGAACAGAGTACTGTCCCACCTCTCGGACGAGATTTTAATTGAGCTAGTTCCGGAGTTGCCTGAGGAGGTTCAGCTTGAGTTCGTGGAGGTACTCTCGCCAAGGCTCGCGGCTCGCCTGCTCGCAGCGATACCCCCTGATGAAATGACAGACGTGCTGGGGGACCTCACTCTGGAATCGAGGCGCAAGATAGTCAGCTATTTCTCTAAAGAGAAGTCCATCGAGGCAAGGAGATTGCTGCGTTATCCAGAGGACACCGCCGGCGGCTTAATGACGACTGAGGTAGTGGTTCTATCTAGGGAAACAACCGCGAGCAGGGCTATTAGACACATCAGGGAGAAGGCGAAGGAGTATGAAGCCGTTTATTACATCTACATTGTCGACAGGAACAAACTCGTGGGCGTGCTCTCCCTGCGAGAGCTTGTCCTCGCTTCGCCGCGGGAAAAGCTCGAGAAAATAATGGATCCCGATATAATTAAAGTGCCCGTTGATATGGACCAGGAGGAGGTTGCGTATATCATAGCGGACTATGATTTACTCGCTGTGCCAGTGGTGGACAAGGATAACAAGCTTTTAGGCATTGTTACCGTCGACGACGTCATCGACGTCATCGAGGAGGAGGTGACCGAAGATATGGGGCACCTCGCTGGTACGGGGGTAGGGATAGATAAGCTGATAGAGGCTCCGGTTTTATCAGTAGTGCGGGCAAGGCTGCCGTGGCTGATCTTCGCATTGATCGGCGGCCTCATAGCGGGTTCGATTATCGGCGTATTCACGGACATCCTCAGCTCGGTGGTGCTGTTAGCCATCTTTATACCTGTTATCATGAGCATGGGGGGTAATGTGGGCATACAATCATCAACGGTCTTCGTCCGTGGCTTAGCGACCGGGGAGATTGAGGAGCCCTGGGGATACTTCTTCAGGGAGATAAAGGTGGGACTCCTCATGGGCCTCCTCGTGGGTCTTGGCGTGGGCGTCGTAGCCAACTTCTGGAAGGGCCTACCAGTCCTCGGCCTCGTAGTCGGCGCGGCCATGTTCGCAACCGTGGTATTGGCTACCGCCATCGGCATCGCGGTGCCCAAGATATTCGACAAACTCGGCATGGACCCGGCGATATCCGCCAGTCCCTTTGTTACGACCATTGAGGACATCATGGGGTTATTGATTTATTTCAGCATAGCCACCTACATGCTGGTAACGACGACATGAGGACAGGAGAATGAGGGTAGCATTAATCGGAGGCACGGGTGTATATGACCCCAGGATTTTCCGGGGCGGTGAGAAAAAACGGGTTAATACCCCTTACGGCGGTCCAGTAGAGGTGAGAATAGGTAAATTAGAGGACATTGATGTCGTCTTTATCCCACGCCATGGTAAAGGCCATGCATTGCCCCCCCACAGGGTCAATTACAGGGCAAATATCTATGCCCTCAAAACCCTCGGCGTCGAGAGGATAATCTCCACGAATTCTGTGGGAGGGATTAATCCGGGTTTTAAGCCAGGGGACATAGCTATGCCCCACGATTTTATTGACTTCACCAGATCTAGGATAGCAACCTTCTACGACGATGAAGTGGTGCACGTGGACGTGAGTACTCCCTACTGTAACGAGGTGCGAGGGGCATTGCTGGAGGCGGGGGGGGCTATTGGAAAAGTACACGATAAAGCTGTATACGCTTGCACTGATGGACCGCGCTTCGAAACCCCTGGGGAGATAAGGATGCTGGGCACCTTAGGATGCGATGTCGTCGGCATGACAGGGGTGCCCGAAGCTACCCTGGCGAGGGAGCTTGAAATGTGCTACGCCTCCATTTGCACCGTAACAAATTACGCCGCGGGTATTGGGAAAGAAAAGCTTACTGCCATGGAGGTAATGGAGATAGTCGAAAGTAACACTGAGGGTGTTAAGGCGATCTTGACCCGTGCGGTGCTGAAGCTACCGAAGGAGAGGAACTGCCTTTGTGGAGACGCTTTGAAAGGGGCCAGGGTAAAATGAGAAATGTCACTCTATGATATTGTACAGGGTATCCCGCTGCATGGGTTCTAACCCTGCCCCCCGTATCATGCGCTCGAGGTCTTCTTGGGTGAGCATTTCAATGGCCAGGCCTGCACTTCGGGAGATATTCTCCTCCATGAGGGTGCCGCCAAGGTCGTTGGCGCCGAAGTTGAGCATGAGCTGCGCTAGTTTAGGACCGAGTTTAATCCACGAAGCCTGGATGTTGTGAAAATTGTCTAGATAGAGGCGGGAGGCAGCGATGACCCGAAGATCTTCAATGCCTGTAGCGCCTCCCTGAATTCTGTTGGAGCGGTGCAGGGGGGTGTTGTAGTGCACGAAGGAGAGGGGCACGAACTCGGTGAAGCCATGGGTGCTGTCTTGGATGCTACGGAGGATGTCGAGGTGGTCGATGATGTTTTCTGCTGACTCCACGTGGCCGTAGAGCATCGTCGCAGTGGTGGGAATGCCTAGTTTATGGGCAGTGGTAACAACCCTGATCCATTCCTCAGAGGAAAGCTTCCCGGGGCAGATGACTCTCCTTACGCTGTTGTTCAGTATCTCCGCTGCTGTGCCAGGGATGGAGTCGAGGCCCCTGTTTTTCAAGGACTGGAGAGTTTCTTTGATGGAGATGTCGCTCGTACGCGAGACATAGGCAATCTCCATGGGGGAGAAAGCATGGACATGAAGGGTGGACGAGGATTTAACAGTCTCAAGGAGGGAAAGGTAGTACTCAAGGTCAAGTTCAGGGTGGAGACCGCCCTGAATGCAGACCTCCGTGGCGCCGCCCTCCTCTGCTTCCCGGCACTTCTGGAGTACCTGCTCCATGGACAATAGATAGGCATCAGGGCTTCGCTGATCTCGGTGGAAGGCGCAGAAGCTGCAGTTGTTAATGCAAACATTGGTGAAGTTGATGTTTCTGTTAACGACGTAAGTGGCTGTCCTTCCAGTCCTATGCCTGGCAAGGCTGTTGGCGGCAGATGCGATGGCAAAGGAGTCCTCTGGTGAGGCGCTGAGGAGACACAGCCCCTGCTCTCTGGACAACCGCTTTTCATCCAGGGCCTGGGTGAGGATTTCTTCTAGGTCTGAACCAAGGTTCAGGGGCATGGTAAAGCTCATGTTATCACCAATCCATCCCTGTCAGCATATTTAAATATCAGGGGTTTAAGTTCCCCGGAAAACCATCCTCTTGCTATGTACTCGGGATATATGGGCAGGCGCTCTTTAAGTCTATAGCCCAAGGGCATTAACCTGCTCTCAACTTCCACTACCTTTGGCCAGGCATCTGGGGGATTAATATAGTCGCTGGTTACAGGAGAAATGCCCCCTAAGTCATTGACGCCGAAGAGGAGGTAGATGCCCCATTTATGGGGGTTGAGGTTGGGAGGTACCTGGAGGCCAATGTTTGGCAGGAGTTTCTTGGCTAATTTAATGACCCATATAATCTCGTAGGCGCTGGGTTCAGGACATGCCTCCATTGGGGTGCCCTTTTTGGGTCGGAAGTTCTGAATAATAATCTCCTGGATGTGGCCGTACCTGGAATGAAGCTCCGCAATGTCGTGGAGGGAGGCTTCTATTTCCTTCATGCGCTCCCCTATGCCCACGAGTAGGCCGGTGGTGAATGGAATTCGCAGCTTCCCTGCGTTTCTAATGGTTCTGAGCCTGAGTTTAGGATTTTTGCCGGGGCTGTGATAGTGGGGCATGCCCTTGAGGCAGAGGCGGGGAGAGGAGTTCTCCAGCATTAAACCTAGGGATGCGTTAACCTCCTTCAGGGCTTTGAGTTCATCCATGGTTAAAACCCCTGGGTTGGAATGGGGTAGGAGGCCGTGTTTAAGGGCAAGAAGGCAGAGATCGTAGATGTATTCCAGGACATTTGAATATCCCCACTGATGGAGCTGCCTGCCAACTGCTGGATTGCTCTCGGGCTTCTCGCCGAAGGTGAACAGGGCTTCCTTGCAGCCGTGCTTCACCCCCTCCAGGAGAAGGCTTTCAACTTCACGCCGGGACATAATCCATGGCTTCGATGACCTGAAGCCGCAGTAGGCGCAGGCGTTGCGGCAGGCGTTGGTGAGGGGGATGAAGACATTTCTAGAGTAGGTTACGTGCATGCTGCCCTTCCGTTTATTTGTAAGATGTTATATCCTTATATTTAAGAAACTCTAATTGAGGCATGGAAATGATAGTGAGGAAGCTTAAGGATATC
>CAZDSM010000050.1:0-3073 GCA_964508205.1 Candidatus Hydrothermarchaeota archaeon
ACCCTTCGGGACTTGCCTCTGAACCAGCACTCCCTCGATTCTGGCGTTTCCTTTATAGGTCTTAGCCTTTCTCAAAACCTCTCTGTAGCCCCTCTCCATCTCAGCCCTGCTTTTAATATCAAGGAGCACCCCACCAGCATCTGTTTTATGAAGGATGTCCGGAGAGAGTATCTTCAGTACCACAGGATAGCCCAGATTCTCGGCGATGCTCACCGCCTCTTCCTTGTTCTCGGCTACGCCTTCCTCGGGCAATGGGATGCCGTACTTCTTCAGCAGTGCCTTTGCCTCAGCGTCACCCATGCTACCCATGCAGTTCTCCCTGCTTGATTAGGCCCTTCATGGCTATACAAGCCCTCTTAGGGCTCGGGTACTGTGGCACTTTCTTTTCTATCAACAGCCTCCGCGCCTCCTTTAAGCCCCGACCCCCAATCCATCCAGTCACGAGGGGCGTATTATAGGACTTATCTATCTCAACTATCGCCTCCGCAACCTCTACAGGGTCGATAAGAGATGTCTGAACGTGCAGAGCAATAATCCCGTCAACGGCATTGCCTCTCGCCACGCTTCTCATGACGTCTTTATACCTCTGGTAATCCGCATCTCCCAATATATCCACAGGGTTTCTCGGGCTCGCTATTTCAGGAAGTATGCCGCGTAGTTTCTCCAGTAACCTGCCCTCGAAGCCGGGCACGGCGATGCCGTTCTCCTCGCATACGTCAGCCACTATGACCCCTGCCCCCCCGCCGTTGGTAACGATAGCGATGCGGTTTCCCTTAGCAGCCTGCTGCTGGGCCAGGGCTACTGCCATGTCGAAGAGCTCGGTGGTGTCGTTCGCTCTAATAACGCCGCTTTGTTTAAAAGCCGCATCGTAAACTCTGTCCTCCCCGGCTAACGCCCCGGTGTGCGACGAAGTAGCTCGCTGCCCTGCCTTTGACTTGCCTGCTTTAACGGCCACAATGGGCTTAACCCTTGACACCTCCTTCGCAGCCTCCATGAACTTCCTCCCCTTCCTAATGCTCTCGATGTAAAGGGCTATCACCTTGGTGTCCTTTTTTGTCTCAAAATACCTAAGTAGGTCAGCGTCGTCGACATCAATTTTGTTCCCCAGGCTCGCGACTTTGCTCAGCCCGAGACCCTCTTGGGCTGTCCAGTGGATCAAGGCTTCGCCCAAAGCTCCGCTCTGGGTTATGAAAGCTATCTCCCCTGCCAAGGGCATCGTCGATACAAAGCTCGCGTTCATGCAGATGCTGGTGTTTATTATTCCAACAGTGTTGGGGCCTATGACGCGCATATCGCCATGGCTGGCGATATTTTTAATCTCCTCCTCCCGGTCTTTTCTTCCTATTTCGCTGAATCCGCTAGAAATAATAACCGTGCCCGTGATTTTTTTTCTGGAGCATTCCTCCATCACTTTGGGCACAGCTTTGGCTGGCACAACGATAACCGCTAAGTCTACATCTCCCGGCACTTCAAGGACGCTTGGAAAGCATTTCATCCCGAGAATTTTCTTTGCCTTGGGATTCACGGGGTAGATGTAGCAATCGTGGTTACCATAAAGGAGGTTCCTAAGCACCTGGTTGCCTATCTTGCCCTTACTCCTGGAGGTACCTATGACAGCCACTGTTTCAGGATAAAATAATTTATCCAGCTGGTCTTCCAGCTCCATGGACATCTCGCAGCTAGAGCTCGCCTTTCAGTACCTTTTCCCGTAGGGATGCCCACTCCCCCTTCTTCAGGGTGCAGGTGTTATCCTCTTCACCTATCCTAACGAAGTCCGCGCAGATTTCAACTCGCGGGCAGCATCCCTTTTCGCAGAGATTCACAATTCTCATGTTTCATCACCAGGGATATTTTAGAAGTTCATCCTCTAAAACTTTTTGCCATAGGACCCCACAGCATATTACTAAGAAATATTTAAATATTTGAGCAATTATTCAATTATTCATGGCGGCAGAAAATGAAGTATGCGAAGTTCACTACGTGGACGAGGGGACTGTGGAAAAGGTAAAATCAGCTATGCTTTTTCTCAATTGTCAATTTTCTTTTAGTTCTTGGACTTACCCAAATTGTAACTAATTTTCCTTTTATGGATTACGCATACGCTACAGGTATTGGAGCAACAGCAACCGGAATGCTCCTCGGCATGAGCCTCTCAGCGATATCCCATCATCTAAGGCTGCTGAGGAACCTCAGGCTAGTGAAGTTCAGGAAGGACGGGAGGACAGTTTACTACTCCCTCGACGACGACCATGTTAGAAGGCTGCTGGAGGTAGGGATAGAGCATGCCAGGGAATGAGGAAGAGTACTGTGCCGTCTGCTTCGACATAGAAGAGCTGGAAAAGGAGGAAAGGCCATTATGGACGGAAAGAGAACTGCACCTGCTTGCAGCCTCCGCCATCCTCTTCATAACAGGCTTAGTTTTTGACTTTTTCCTAAAAGAAAAAATCCTGGCTCTGATCATCTTTTTAGCTGTTTCCGCAATCTCAGGCCACAGGATAATACGGGAAGGAATCGTAGCCCTGCTTAAGCTGCGTTTCAGCATCGACCTCCTCATGACCATCGCTGCCACCGGGGCGTTCTTAATCGGCCATGGCGAAGAGGGTGCCGCGGTGCTCTTCCTGTTCTCCATCGCCGAGTTCTTGGAGGAGCACGCCGCCGACCGGGCAAGGAACTCCATCCGTGCATTGCTGAAAATCGCCCCTGAAACAGCCACGGTGAAGAGGAACGGAGAGGAAGTAGAGGTTCATATTCACGAGGTGATGGTGGGGGACCTCATGATCGTGAGACCTGGGGAGAAGATACCCTTGGACGGCGTCGTCGTAAAGGGTGTCGCAAGCGTGAATCAGGCCCCTATAACAGGGGAATCCATACCAGTTTCCAAGGACGTTGGAAGCGGGGTTTACGCGGGTACCATCAACACGGACGGCCACCTCGAGGTCAAAGCTACCAAGACCTCGGAGGAGACCGTCCTGTCCAAGATCGTTAAAATGGTGGCCGATGCCCAGAGGAAGCGTTCGAGCACTGAGAAATTCATAGACAAGTTCGCAAGATATTATACTCCAACAGTTATTTT
>CAZDSM010000051.1:0-2666 GCA_964508205.1 Candidatus Hydrothermarchaeota archaeon
TCCCTCATAGATAAGTGGATACATAGTAATCGGAAGGGAATCCTCGGGGTGAATTATCATTCTGTCCAAAAGGAAGGGGCGGTCTGGACGGTTAAGGGTGAGGTTGAGATGGCGAAAGGGCTTTTCGCAACGGAGAGGGAGAAATTTGAAATTAAGGTCAGTGCTAAGACCGGTGAAATAGTGTAATGTATAGGTTTCTGAGGCCTGATTCCAGCACTGCTTTGAGAGAGGGGGGTTAAGATGACGTTGGGGAGGTATGTGGAGGTTACTGGGGACCGCCTCCTTGCGAATTTCATTGTGACCAAAACGATACCAGCGGATATTAACGCCGCGAATCCCTGGACAGAGCACGATAAAGGGCTACATGTCAGGGAAAAAACCCTAAAAAAATTAACTGAATCGAGGGCAGACTGTGATGACCTAGAGTTCCCTGAGTACTCTCTTCTAGATTTAAAGGTTGATCTCGCCTGGGAGGTTCTTAGCAACTGTCATTTTTGCGAGAGGAGATGCAGCGTAGATAGGAAGAGGGGGGAAAAAGGATTCTGCAATCTTGGCGCGATTTCGAGGCTCTCCTCAGAGTTTTTGCATCTCAGTGAGGAAGATTGTTTAGTGCCCTCCCATACCCTATTCTTCGTTGGTTGTACTTTTTACTGCATCTTCTGCCAGAACTGGACCATCTCCCAGCAGGTGGAGAAAGGTGCCCCCGTTACCCCAGAGGGCTTGGCCAGGCTGGTGAAGAAGCGCAGATTGCTGGATAAGAGCAAGAACGTAAACCTCGTGGGAGGCGAGCCCACGCCAAATCTGCACGTAATCCTTAAGATGCTCAAGCATCTTGACGTGAACATCCCCGTCGTATGGAACTCCAACATGTACATGAGTACTGAAGCCATGAGGCTCCTCGACGGTGTTGTTGACATCTACCTCACGGATTTCAAGTACGGCCGCGACGATTGCGCCCTAAAGCTCTCCAAGGTTAGGGGTTACTGGAAAATAATCACCCGCAATCATCTCCTCGCCAAGGAGCAGGCCGAACTCTTGATAAGGCATCTCGTACTGCCGAACCACGTGGAATGTTGCACCAAACATATATTGGAGTGGATAGGGGAAAATTTCGGTGACAGCGCAAGAATTAATATAATGGCCCAGTACCGCCCGGAGTTTCAAGCCCACAAAATAACAGACATCAACAGGAGTGTGACAAGTTCCGAGATGACCAGAGCCTATGAAATCATGCGAGAAGCTGGACTGAGCAACCTGGACTGATATAATGGCAGAGATACTCCCCATCATAAGCAACTCCTACGATGCCAACGCCTATCTCATAATCGATGATAAAACAGCCTTGGTAGACACGGGCGCTGGTATGGACGAACGAATCCTCCAAAAAATACGAGAAAAAGTGAAACTCAATAATATCGAACTCGTCATCAACACCCATGGGCATGCGGACCACTGCGGTGGCAATATGTACTTTAAGTATGCAACAGTCCTCGCTCATACTAGCGAAATCCTGGAAATGAGAAACGGCCTGTTATATGGAACGTATTATATTCGAGGAGAAAAGACGCCGATGAGGGTAGACCAAGGGCTCCAGGAAGGCGAAATCATAGAATTAGGACAGTACAGCTTAAAGGTGCTCCACACCCCGGGCCACACACCTGGAAGCATTTGCTTATTAGATGAGGAGAGTAAAACCCTATTCTCTGGAGACACCCTTTTCCCTGGTGGCAGCTTTGGAAGAGTAGATTTAGGTGGTAATGGGGGGGAGATTATACAGTCCCTAAAGAGGCTTTCAGGCATAGACTTTGATATTTTACTCCCGGGCCATGAGGGTGTTACGAAGAACGGTAAAGAGCAGGCAAGGCTTTCCGCGGATAACGCCCTAGAGTTTTTATAAATTATATTTCGCGGTTCGAAAGATAAATTTATATTATAAGGCAAGGGTGGGTAGCCCTATTGCAGGGTGCTACCATGCCCTATAGATGCGGAAAATGGCGGAAGCTTATTGAGCGAGGGGATGAATCGATTTTGATTAGACACCAGCATTATCACCTTAGCTGCTATTACATGAGCTATGACAGTATGGTGGATTATCAGCTGGAGGATTAATCCTACAATATCAAGTCCTCTTCCTCCATAGGACAGTGGTACCCTGCTTTATTTCAGTTACTCGGTGGTAAGGTATCCTCGTATATCCCTTCTCCGTCGAGATGAGGATAAAAGACCTCTCAAGAGCAACTATGTCCTTGGAATTAATGGTCCTCCTGTTTCCGGGGGCGCCCCTGTGAATATACGTGACCTTGACATTTCTGAACTCCTTCTTCGGGTGCCATTTAAGCTCGTTTAACACCCTCCTGGCCATGATTAATGTTAAATATCCAAGAAATTAAAATTATCGGACATGAAGAATGCCAAGGTCAAGGATTACATGTCCAATACCGTTGTAACCATCAGCCCTGACCAAAGGATTAAAGAGGTTCTTGAGCTCATGAATGATACGAATCACGATGGCTTCCCGGTGGTCGAGGGGGAGAACCTCGTGGGGATTATAACGGTCAGGGATGTAATGCTCTGCAAGAAGGGGGATAAGGTCGCTAATACAATGTCCAAGGAGGTTATGGTAACCTACCCAGAGACGAATCTCCTAGACGCGGCCCGGGTGATGT
>CAZDSM010000052.1:0-5118 GCA_964508205.1 Candidatus Hydrothermarchaeota archaeon
ATATGAAACATGATATTTTTTCCAACAACGTTCCAGTGGAAATGTAGATGTTAGTGGTATAAGAGAGTTTAAATGGATCTTAAAACTTCTATAAGTGGAATTTTTGACGCACTCTTGGAGAAGGAGCCTTTATTTAAAAATAAAGAAGCTCTGAGGCATTCTTATACCCCGGCAGAGTTACCACACAGGGAATCTGAAATTAAACAATTGGCATTTATATTGGCGCCTTCATTAAAGGATGAAACACCCTCCAATATATTAATCTACGGTAAAAGCGGCACAGGTAAAACCATTGTATCGAGATTCATATGTAAAGAGTTGAAGAGAACTGGGGCAAAGTTAGGGGTGCCTGTTAGCACAGTATATCTCAACTGCGAGGTAACTGATACCAAGTATCGCGTGCTAGCAAACCTTGCTAAGCAGTTCGGTGAAAACATACCCTTTACAGGGTGGCCCACAGATAAGGTGTACAACGCCTTTCGAGACGCCCTGGATAAGGAACGACAATGTGTCATCATCTTGCTAGATGAGGTCGATAAACTAGTCCGGAATAATGGTGACGACATAATCTACCTCCTCACAAGGATTAACTCGGACCTAAAAAAAGCTCGGATAAGCCTGATAGGTATTTCTAACGACCTGACGTTCACCGAATATTTGGATGCAAGAGTTCAAAGCTCCCTCGGGGATGAAGAAATTGTATTCACCCCGTACAACGCTCGGCAGCTTGAGGACATCTTGCGCCAGAGGGCGGAAATAGCCTTTAAGGAGGGCGTTCACGGGGAATTTGTCATACCCCTGTGCGCTGCCTTGGCAGCGAGGGAGCACGGCGACGCCAGGAAGGCCCTGGATCTTCTAAGGGTTTCTGGGGAAGTGGCGGAGAGGCAGAGCGCCGAGGTCATTACTGAGACCCACGTCAGAAAGGCGAATGATAAGATTGAGTCAGACAACGTAATAGAAGCTGTCAGGACCCTTCCTACCCAGTCTAAGCTGTTACTGTATTCTGTAATACTCTTGGACGAACGCGGGGGGCGCACTATAACCACTGGGGAGGTGTACGATGTATACAAGAGGCTGTGTAAATATCTTTCCGTAGACATCCTTACCCAAAGGCGAGTGTCAGACTTAATATCAGAGCTCGACATGCTGGGGATATTGAACTCACGGGTGGTGAGCAAGGGCAGATATGGCAGGACCAAGGAGATTAAGATCGAAATCCCCCCTGTCGGCATCAAATCCCTCCTCGATGATGAGCTGAGGACCCGGAATCTAGGGAAGTTTAAGATCCCCCAGAGACGACTTCTTTAATTACTGAGGTACCTCGATGGACGATGGTGAAATCCTGAATAAGTTTTTGGAGAGTAATTTAAGCCTTCATCCCCACACCCTCGAGGAGATAAAGCGGAGGTCCAACATCGAGGAAGCGGTGAATAAAATATTGTCTCGGGTTGCTAGGTGCGACAATACTCCAGATGTAATAACCATAGGGTATCTGAGGGAGTTGGAGCACCAAGGGGAGCCCCTGCCTGAAAAAGTTGCGGTTGTCCCTAGGCGGAAGGTGAAATCCTTGGCTCAGGAGTACGAACCCGAGATCCTCATCCGGGACGAGAAGGACATCACTCGTAAATCATTTTCTGAGGGTAACATCGAGGGGTTCCTGGATTATTTCCGGAACAGATACGAGGGGCTTTCGAAGATTCTTAAGGGACGGGATCATCTGCGGGACTCCTGCACTGTGGAGTGGGTAAAGAACAACGCAAATGGGGGGGCGGTTCAGATAATAGGGATGGTAAATGACATAAGGAAAAGCAAAAAGGGAAACGTTATCCTAAAGGTGGAGGATTACTCGGGCATCATTCCGGTCATCATACTGAAAGACGACCGGGAGCTCATGAAGCTCTCCAAGGAGATAGTTCGCGACGAGGTCCTCGGAATCATGGGCAACATCAGCAAGAAAGACGAGAATGTATGGCTCATCGCTAAGGACATTCTTTTTCCGAATTTGCCTATTAATCGGGAGCCCAAGCGCAGCTTGGATCCCCTTGCCCTCGCTATTATCTCGGACACACACATAGGCAGCGCTAAGTTCATTGAGGGGGTTTTCTTAAAGTTTATAAAATGGCTTCGGGGGGAGATGGGAAATGCCAAGCAGCGCGCCCTTGCGGATAAGGTGAAGTACTTGATAATCGGCGGGGATATTGTAGATGGCGTGGGAATATATCCTGGCCAGGAAAACGAGTTAATTATTAAGGATATCCACGCTCAATACGAGAAATTCTCGTCCTTCCTTGACCTTGTGCCAGACTACATGGAGATAATCGTTTTACCCGGGAACCACGACGCGGTTAGACAGGCTGAGCCCCAGCCAGCAATAAGCGAGGAATTTACACCCCAGTTATACGAGGACCCAAGGATACACATGGTCGGCAACCCGTGCTACGCCAACATCCATGGGGTGGACGTCCTGTCCTATCACGGCCGGAGCCTCGATGACATGATATCATCCATTTCCTCCCTATCCTACTCTCAACCTGAGAAAGCGATGCTTGCATTAATCAAAAAGAGGCATCTAGCACCGATTTATGGCGGCAAGGTTCCCCTCTCCCCGGAGAGCATCGATTACATGCTCATCGAGGACGTGCCGGACATATTTCACCTGGGACACGTGCACACAGTCGGGGTTGAAAGCTACAGGGGAGCTACTCTGATTAACTCCGGTACCTTTCAGGAGCAGACATCTTTCCAGCGCAAACTGAACATGCGTCCCGATCCAGGAAAGATACCCATCGTGGACCTCAAGGACAACGGGACAACCCTAATGAGGTTCATGTAGATGAAAGAATATTTTGCGGCCCTTGAAAAGAAGGCGGATAAAGCTTATTCCCTGGCATTAAAAGCCAGGAAGCGCGGTCTTGACCCGGAACTCAGTCCTGAGGTATCCATGGCCAAGGATTTGGCTGGTCGCGTAGAAGGATTGGTGGGACCCAAAGGCGTGGCAGCTAGGATAAGAAAGATGAGCATGAGCGCGTCTAAGGAAGAGGTGGCCCTTAAGATAGCCCGGGAGGTAGTTGAGGGCAAATTCACGGCTTTTTCGTCTACCGAGGAGGCATCGGAGAAAGCATTGCGAACGTCCCTTGCAATATTGACCGAGGGAATCGTAGCCGCGCCCCTGGAAGGCATCGTAAAAGTCAGGATAAAGAAAAATCACGACAGCACCAATTACCTCGCGATTTATTTCGCTGGGCCCATTCGGTCTGCTGGCGGCTCAGCCCAAGCTGTCGCTGTTTTGACAGGAGATTATATCCGCCGTTCCCTTGGCCTTGAAAAATACATGCCCACCGACGAAGAGGTCGAAAGATTCGCCGAGGAGGTCGACCTGTATAACAGCGAGGCCTCGAGGCTCCAGTACCTTCCCTCTTCTCAGGAGGTCAGGCGGGCGATTAGGAACATCCCAATCGAGATCACCGGAGAGAGCACTGACAAAGTCGAGGTCTCTGGTTACAGGGACTTGGAGCGAGTCGAGACGAACCAGGTGAGGGGCGGGGCGATGTTGGTACTCGCTGAAGGGGTCCTGCAAAAAGCTCCGAAGCTGCTGAAATACGTTGAGAAATTCGGCATCGAGGACTGGTCCTGGCTCAGCGAGCAGGGCAGTTCCAAGGTCGGGGAGGGGGAAGAGGGGAAAGTCAAGGAGAGCTACAAATACATCAAAGACTTGATAGCCGGCAGGCCGGTCTTGGCCCATCCCTCAGAGAAGGGGGGTTTTCGTCTGAGGTACGGGAGGAGCAGAAACGCAGGCTTTGCCTCCGCTTCTATCCATCCCGCGACCATGGCAATTCTTGACGATTTCATCGCCATAGGCACGCAAATTAAGACCGAGAGGCCCGGCAAGGGGGCGGCCGTGACTCCATGTGATGGCATAGACGGCCCCATAGTGAAGTTGAAGGATGGAAGCGTCGTCAGAGTCGAGTCCCTCACCCAGGCGGAGAAATTGAGGGAAGAGATAAGGGAGGTAATCTTCCTAGGCGATATCCTCTTCGGCTACGGGGAATTCCTGGAGAACAACCATCCCTTGATGCCCTCGGGGTATGTCGAGGAGTGGTGGGTTCAGGAACTGGGGTCCCTCGTCGGAGAGAATAGCAAATACGACGAAATTCTCTCCGGCCGGACTCCAAGCGCCATGGAGGCCATCCAGATGTCAGAGGAAACAGGTGTACCGCTTCATCCTAGGTACACCTATTTCTTTCACAACATCACGAAGGAGGACCTCAGGGCCTTGGCCAAATGGCTCGCGAGGGGAGTAATAAGAGAAAGCACCCTTCGGGTGAAAAGATCTGGGGATAAGCGCATCCTCGAAGAACTGGGGGTACCCCATAACATCGAGGGAGAGGAGGTCCTAATCCCGGAATATCAGCCCCTGTTACGCGTCCTGGGGATTGACGATGGGCGAATCGAGGACTTTATTAAGACATACGAAAAGGCCGAGAGCTCAATGGAAATAGTGAACAGCTTTGGGATAACCGTGCGGGAGAGGGCCCCCACTTACATAGGAGCTAGGATGGGGAGGCCAGAGAAAGCCAAGGAAAGGAAGATGCAGCCAGCGGTGAACGTGCTGTTCCCAGTGGGACAAAACGGGGGCAGGACCAGGGACGTTAAAAAGGCGGCTCAGAAGGAAAAAATTACCGTTGAGGTCGCTAGAAGGGCGTGCGTAAAATGCGGGAGTACAGCCATTGATACCCTGTGCCTCACTTGCGGGGAAGAGACCAAACTATCTCGGGCCTGCCTATCCTGCGGTAGATCCGGGGATAGTGAGTACTGTAGGTACTGCGGGAGGCGGACCGCTTTTTATGAGGCCAGGGAGGTGGAAATAGGTCAAAGCTTGAGAAGGGCCGTTGACTTGGTTGGGGATACGAGCCGGGAGCTGAAGGGCGTGATAGGCATGACCTCAGAGCATAAGATACCTGAGTCTCTGGCCAAGGGAATACTGCGCTCTAAACACGAGGTCTACGTCTTTAAGGACGGTACCGTACGCTTTGATGCCACTGACGTCCCTCTGACCCACTTCATCCCAGCTGAGATAGGCGTCTCCATTGAAAAGCTCAAGGACATGGGCTATGACGT
>CAZDSM010000053.1:0-6809 GCA_964508205.1 Candidatus Hydrothermarchaeota archaeon
GCGAGAACCTTGAGGCCCTCGTCTCTGAGCAGTTCCCCTATAGGAAGTACACATCCCCGGGGATGACGGCCTATAAGGAGAAGGGCTCTCTCCTGGGATTCGAGAAGGGAATGAAGAGGCACATCCTAGACTTGAACAAGAGCATGTTCTATGGGGACAGATTTCATATCGGCGCCTTGATAGGCTACCTAAATCTCAAAGAAAACGAGGTCAGGAACCTCATGGCGATCCTTAAGGGGAAGGACGAGAAACTGAGCACAGACGATATCGGGAAGCTGATAATTCTTCCAACCCCAACCGCATAATAAGGACCGAGCAATGGGCATTCCTACTCACGTATCTCGTGGTATCCCCTCGGTATTCCTTTTCAGGGCCCGTAACTTCGCTGTGGGCTCTCAGGACGATTAGGTCTGCTTCCCCCTTCATACGGGCCCCGTAGTCCTCATAATGGGAGTGGTACGGGTTGCCGATAAACTTAGTCCTGGCATCGACAACGAAGAGGCCTATTACCTCTGATCCCCCCAGAGGGATGTGTGTTTAAGGGCTTCCCTCGCCAGCATCTGGGGAAATTCCGATATGTCCGTGGTTATGAGGACTTTCTTGTACATATCTCAAAGCTTGCCTATGAGTATGAAGGCTACTGCGAGGCCGTAGAGGGCAACTCCCTCAGCAAGGGCTACGAAGACCAAACTCCAGGTGAGCATCTCCCTCTTCTCAGCTATTGCACCGAGGGCGGCTGCTCCGGCAGTACCCACGCCTATCCCAGCCCCCAGCGCCGCTGCTCCTGCTGCAAGGCCTGCACCAACTGCGAGGGCTGCTTTCATTAGTCCATCGCCAACGGACAACTCCCCTATACTACTTCCTTCTTGAGCTGCGACGGTGTAGCTAAGAAGGGCCATGGTCAAGACAAATGTTCCGTAGAACGCTATTTTCCCGAATTTAGACACAGCATCACCTCTTTAGCAGAAATTAAAACTGGTAATACTTAAAGATTGCCTATGAGTATGAAGGCTACTGCGAGGCCGTAGAGGGCGATGCCTTCGGCGCCCCAGGGATTTCTAAAGGAGCGAGAAAGGTGTATTTGCGCATCACCTTGAAGGCCTTGAAACTCGTTCCCCTGCCCTCGTAGAACTTGGAGAACCACTCGTAATAGTGAAGCCTGAGGGTTTGAATAAAGGAGATAACGGCCTCCATAATGAATATAAGAAGGTTCCCGATGATGAATATAGGTATCGTAGCTATCGGAAACTGCAGCATAAACATCACCATGACGCTGCTCAGGGCAGCATGTACGATGGCGAGGGCTATGACCCTGATGTATGAGATGCTGTTGAAGAGGTAGTGGGTAACGGCTTCGTAGGAGGCGTAGATGCCCCATCCAAGGGAGGTTTCCTCCGCGTATTTCACCCCGATAGCAATTATAATCAAAGGTAGGAGGATGGCCGGAATGATTGTCGGGTCTCCTAAGAGAGCGAAGACATCTGACCCGTGCCTATTAACCAAGAAGGCGCCCCCCCAGAAAAGCCACAGACCGACCGCGCCCCAAGGGGTGAGGAGGGCTTCGAGGGGTTTATCTCTAATATGGTTGGCGATGTTCAGGAAGCACCCCACGCTAATCTGGATGAGGCCTACCACTAGGGCGAAGGTTAACAAAGACTGGGTGTTGTGTAGGGGGCTGAGCCACAGGGGGTGCAACTCAAATCCGAAATAGTGCTTCAGATGCTCCCCCTCTATACCGAAGACAGAGCCGTAGAGGAAACCCCCGATAGTCGCGGCTATGCCGCAGTAGAAGATTATCCTCCCGAATTTTTTGTACACCTTCTCGAGCTTTAAGTAAAAGCCTATTAGAAAGCCGAGGAGGACCAGAACCAAACCCTGGCCGATGTCGCCGAACATGAAACCAAAGATCATCGGGAAGCTGATGGTCATCATCAGCGTAGGGTCTATCTTGTAGTAGCCTGGTATCCCGTAGGTGTTGGTAAGGAGCTCCACCGGGGCTACGAAGGCCGGGTTATTGAGAAGGGTCGGCGGCTCCTCCCCCTCCATGGGCTCCCTCACGGAGATGCTGCAGTAACCATCGGAGGAACGCGTGATAACTTCCCTTACCATGTCGACGAAATTATGGGGGACCCAACCCTTCAGCAGATAGGTTTTGTGGGTCCTGCCGAAGAACTGATTTGTCTCGTCCAGGTACTTCTCTATCTGAAGGGATTCCTTCATGCGGAGGATGTTCAGCCTCTCTGTTTTTTCGATGTCCTCGAGCCTCTTCAATAGCTCCTCCTCTTCCTTGGCAATGAGCTCGATGCCCTCCGTAATTTTTGCTTCCGCCTCTTCTATGCTGTAAGCCCTGAACTGGAGAGGAAACTGGAGCTCCTCAAAACGGCGCATCCTGAGGATCTTGTTGACCTCGACTTCGTGCTCCATTAAATACCCGATGAGGGCGACCTCGTTCTTCTTATCTGCTTTCTCATGGAAGAAGAGGTAATCAACGCCGAGGTTATCGATATCAGCTGTAAGGTGCTGAAGCTCCCTCTTGGGCAAAAGACCCGCGGAAACCCTGAGGACCCTGTAACCGTATAGCTCCTTGGGCGAGACCCGGATTTTTTTAATAAGGGCTACGCCCTCTTTAGCTCCTTCAAACTCCTCCCCCTCCTTCTTCAATTCCTCCAGTTTTCCTGTTATCTCCTTGACCTCCTCCTCTAGGGGATGCACCCGTCCCTCCATCTCCTCAAAGAAGGTCGTCGGAGGAAGCTCGGTTGTGGGTGCCTTCGAAGCTTCCTCTGGGAGGAGGGTCTTGAGGAGGGATCTGTCCTTTTTGAGAAGTTTGAAGGCGTCCAGGATATTGTTCACCCGGCTAATCAGCTCGTTGGCCTCAATCCTGACCCAGGATGGGGCGGCGCTCTTCAGTTCTAGGTCTTTGAAATCGTCACTCTCCGAGGCGTCTATTAACTGTATTAACCCTCTCTCCTTCAATTCCCGAAGCACCGGCTCCTTCTTCTCCTCCAGGATCACGGCGCTGACTTTTTTCATTGATATGGGCTTGAGCATGGGGATCCCTTTAAATGGCCAATGTGGTGCCGTCCATTTTCTTTACTTTCCTCAGGGTAAGCTGTATGCTATCCCCCTTCTCATACAACCCTCCAGGGGTTATTCCGTGGTGCTCGACAACCTCCCTGGGGACGATGAGCACGTTGATGAACTCCCCCACCTCCCAGGCAACTTTCTCCCTAATTTTCCTATCCTTCCCACTGGGATCCAGAATCCTGTTCAATGTTCCTTGAATTACGTCTCCACTGCTAAGCTTCGCTTCATCCCTCAAATTCACGGGTATCTCGATGAAAAGCCTGCCAGGATAATCCTTCACTAGACCTACTATCTTCACTGTCATGAACTCACCAAATTAGTTCCTAAGGGTATATAAATTATTTGAATATCTTCTGAGCGGCTTTAAGACCGGAGCCAGGCTCTAAGTAGTGCCCAGATTTCTTTAATACCGATTCAAGAGATGTCAAGGCATCTATTATCTCACTGTAGCCGACGTTGCCCATGTGGCCTATCCTGAATATCTTCCCCTTCAGCTGGGCCTGTCCCCCGGCGATGAGGATGCCGTGTTCTCGCTTCATCCTGCCCCTGATGTCATCGTCTGTTAAACCCTCAGGTATCTTGAGGGCTGTAACCGTGTTAGAAGCTATAGCCTCTCTTGGAAAGAGCTCGATATTCATAGCCTTGAAGGCCTCCCTCGTGGCCTTCGCAAGGGCGCGGTGCCGCTTTACCCGGGCCTCTAAACCCTCCTCCACTACCTTTCTCAAGGCCACGCGCAGGCCGTAGATCAGAGAGACTGAAGGAGTGTATGGCGTGGTTCTTTTTCTCAGGGCTCGCCGGTATGCTGCCATATCAAGATAATAATTACTCCTGCCCTTCTCATCTATGACCCCCCATGCTTTATCGCTCACGCTCATCATCGCCAAGCCCGGGGGTGCTGCCAGGCACTTCTGGGAACCCGTGATGCAAATATCAACTCCCCATGCGTCGGCTTTAACCTCATCACCGCCAACAGAGGTTATGCCGTCCATGATGTACAGTAAGCCGTATTCCCTGGCGATTTTACCTACTGCCTTTGCGTTGTGCACTACGCCTGTGGACGTCTCATTGTGGGTCAGGGTTATGGCCTTGGCGCTGCTCTCAGCTATGACTCCCTCTACTTCCTCCAGGGCAACAGCGTCGCCCCACTCAACCTCCACTTCCCCGGGTTTCAAGCCGTACGCATTGGCTATTTCAATAAACCGTTCCCCGAACTTCCCTCCGCCAATGCAGACGATTTCTTCCCCCTCATTCATCGTGCTCGAAATTGCCGCGTCCATAGCTGAGGTGCCTGAGCCCGTGATTATAAGGACATCATTCTTGGTTTGGAAGATATTCTTTAAATTGCGCCAGCAGTCCTCAAGGATTTCCTCGAAGTCAGAGGTGCGGTGGCCCATTGGCGGCCGCGCCATGGCCTGGAGCACATCAGGTGAAAGCTCCACTGGTCCCGGAATAAGAAGCTTCATCCTTTTCATGAGGAGTTCTTTAATCCGAGGCCCTAATTAAATCTTTCTCAGGGCAGCGAGGAGTATTCTATTATCATCCTTTTTCCCAACGGTTATCCTGACGTACTCCCCGTCAAATCACCTCAATAGTCAAGATATTTCATTATCTCCCAGGGCGTCACATAGAGACAATATTGGTTCCATTCATTTATTTTCAAATCAACAAAAGCATCGTATATGTGATTTCCTAGAGCTCTTTTCAGCACTTCGTCAGTGGATAAACAGGCAATAGCATCACTTAGAGTTGTCGGAAGTTCACCTATACCGCGAGCCTTCTTTTCTGATGATGTAAGTTCATACATGTCTGCACGTAATGGATCTCCTGGTTCAATTTTCTTCTTTATCCCATCTAAACCAGCTGTTAGCATTGATGAGAAAGCCAGATATGGATTGCAGCTTGGGTCAGCAGCTCTATATTCACAACGAATCGCACTAGGATTGTTGAAATACAATGGGACTCTTATAAGCGCGCTTCTATTTCGAGGCGACCAACTAATGTTGATTGGCGCTTCGAATCCTGGCACAAGGCGTTTGTAACTATTCACAGTTGGGCAGCATATTGCTGTTAAAGCTTTTGCATGTTCTAATAATCCACCAATGTAGTAACGCGCAGTTTGAGATAAACTGAATTCATCATCTTTATCATAAAATGCATTCTCTGATTTGGAATCTGTGGTCCATAGACTTTGATGGGTATGCATCCCACTAGCATTATCCAAGTATAGTGGTTTAGGCATAAATGTTGCAATCCAATCATGCTTCGCTGCTATGTTACGAGCAGCGAATTTGTATTTAAAGAAAGCATCTCCGACAGCAATAGCTTCTTTTGGTTTATAATTTAGCTCTACCTGTCCTGCTGTCGCAACTTCATGATGATGATATTCAATCTCAACTCCTAGGTTATAGAGGTAGTGCGATAGTTCATTTCTAAAATCATTTGTAGTATCTTCAGGTGGTGCACGGAAATACGCTTCCTTAGGTCTTAAAATGGTATTACCGGGTTTTATCTCCGGAGAATTAGGTACAACCCTTGGGGGGCCCCAAGAGTCTCCTTTACCTCCATCTGGAGAAACCCATAAATCATATTGAAGTTTGGTTGGGTCTAAACTCTCGAAGACGAAAAACTCAATTTCAGGTCCAAAAATAGCACTATACCCCATTTTTTCAGCCTTATCCATCGCACGTTTTGCAACAAATCCTCTTGGATCACATTCTGCTATCTGGCCTCCATCCCTCTCACCAAATGCTTCATGGATATTCCCAAATACTATTGCAGACTTTTGAATCGGGTTCTCGATCCAAGGCACAACATTGGTGGTAGCGGCGTCCGGCATCCACACCATGTCGCTCATCTCAATGCTCTTGAAGCCCCTTACCGAGGAGCCGTCAAAGCCTATGCCGGTGGCGTAGGCGTCGCCGTTGATAAACTCGTTCGAGGGTATGGTGAAGCTCTGTAAAATCCCCCGTAAATCACTGAAAAAGCACAAAACGTTTTTAACTTTAGCATCCTTTAATTTCTTCCTTTCAGCTTCCACCTTGGACATCCAATACCTCCTACATAAATTCGAGATGTGGAAAGAAACTTCCTATTCATTATATTTAAATTATTGGTGTGAATTTTCACAAAGATTGGCATGTGGAAGAGCCGCATGATATACGGATCAGGTTCTTCATTTAACCCACCCCCCAAACTTTCTCCGGTTTTATCCTGTAGGTTACTCTGACCTCCCCTTCTTGCCGAAATGGGTACTTGTCCGCTTCGAGGTATTTTTTCGCTAATCTGTCTATATGGGCGTCGGCGCCAATCTCCGTGACATCAACGACCCTGCCGCGCACTTCGAGGTAGCGGTAGGGATTTTCTGGGTCTTGTATGGAGAGGGCCACCTTCTCCCTGCTCCGCATATTCTTATCCTTCTGCCGGCCTTTAACGGAGTTGATGTGAATGTCATTGCCATCCACATTGACCCAAACAGGCGTTACCTGGGGGCTACCATCCAGCATGATGGTTGCTAGGTTGGCAAAAGCTTTTTTCTCGAACAGATCCCGATACTTTGGTGGTATAACACTTCCTTGATAATACGAAAAAGGAGATTCCTCCGCCATTGAAACACCTCCGTTAGTTTCTTTGAAATCCCAGTATATAAGATTAATATATAAGATTATATAAGATTGACGCATTTTTACTAAGCATCCCTTTAGAAATTCACCCCCCACCACCCACCG
>CAZDSM010000054.1:0-3288 GCA_964508205.1 Candidatus Hydrothermarchaeota archaeon
GTCTTCTCGTCTAATCCACGCTGGTTTTCAAATAGGAGCTCGTAGTACTCCCAGAACATGCCCTGTTCATGAGCGCACAGCGCAGCCTCAGCAGCTCGAACCGCGAAGGGATGCTTCTCCACCGTAGGGAAGTTCCTGAAAATAAGGCGGACCTTGTCGGGATATGCCTTCAGGACCTTTTTAATCGTTCCCCCCGCTCTCTTGCAGGGCGAACACTCGAAATCAATGAACTCGATGATGGTAATCTGGGCGTTATCACCGCCTATCTGAGGGGGTTTTAAATAGGATTTGGGCTTTTCCTGTGCCCCCAGCATGACCTCCCTCTGCGCTTCCATGTTTCTTATTGCTTCCCTGAAGATGGGCTTTTCGTCCTTGACATCCCTGAATCTTTTTATCAGGTATTCTAGGGATTCCAACTCTTTTTTGTCCATGGCTTAATATGAAAAAAAGAAAAAAAAAAAGGGTATTTGATTCAGCCCTTGTATTCAGTAGCCTCCAAATACTCCCAGGGCTCTCCTTTTTTAAACTTCTCCGCAATCTCAAGGGTTTTAGCCGCGTACTCGAAGCAGTAGGGTATTCCAGGATTGTTCGGATAGAACCCTGCAGCAAGGAAGCCAACTGCAACCGCTTCAACGATTTCTCCATCTGTCGCTCCCGCGCGTATCGCTGGTATCACGTGCACGATGCAGCGGGGAGACTTGGTTGCAACCCCGATAGCAGTGAAGATGAGCTCCTTGTGCTTTTTCTTCAAGGCCCCATCATCCCATACGCTGGCGTAAAAGTCTGCGAAGAGCTTCGCAGCCGTTGGATGTAGCTGGCAAATCGGCTTTAAGAACCGCGGCATAATCAGCATCTTATCATCCACGTATTTTTCACATTCACTCATTTTTTCACCCATTTTATCTCACCTCTATGTTGTATGTTGTATGTTGATAATATTTAATTATTTCGATAAAGATGCATAAAATTTAATACTTAAGAAGGAAAAAGAAAATATGAAGAAGTGGAAATAATTATGAAACCAAAAGAAGTTGTCCTAGAAGCCTTTGACCTTGGGGAACCTGAGAGGATTCCAGCAGCCATCTTCGGTGGGGGCATGTGGACCATTCACAACACAAACAACACCTTCGTGGACCTTATCAAAGACTCAGAGAAATACGCTAAGGTAATAGTTTCAACAGCCCGTAAGCTACGCTCAGACATTGTCTATGTTGGCTCCGGCTATAACAACTTCCCTGCAGCTGCGCTGGGTGGGAAAATCAAGATACGCAGCATAGGCGCCCCTGACCTTGAGGCGCCATTGATTAACACTCCGGAAGACTTAGACAGCCTGAAACTTGAAGATATTGATAGCAACGCTGTCATCAACAACTGCAGGGAGGCAACAAGGATAGTCATGGAGGAAATAGGAAACCATTATCTCGTTACAACAACCTTCTGGGGGCCCTTTACCAAGGCAGCCAACCTCCGGGGAGTAGAGGCCCTGATGCGGGATGTGTTCAAAAACCCAGAATTCATAAGGGAGGTCGTAGACTTTTCAGTTAGGCTCCTTGAGCGCTTCTGTGAACCGCTAATTGAAGACGGAACCCTTGAGGTAGTAAGCATCGCCGAACCCACTGCTTCTGGCGATTTAATATCCAAGAAACAATTCAAGGAATTTGCTCTCCCAGCGCTAAAAAAATTCATAAAAGGCATGGATAAGAGAGGGATTAAAACCTTACTTCACATATGCGGCAACACCTCAGATAAGCTGCATGAAATCGCAAGTACAGAGGCAGCTTGTTTCAGCCTGGACCACAAGGTCGATATAGCCAAGGCTAAGGAAGAGCTGAAAGGAAAGATATGCATCGGAGGAAATATCGACCCAGTGGCTGTGATGAATAACGGGACACCGGAGGATGCTAAAAAGATAGCTGAGGACTGCATTGCCAAAGCCGCGGAAGGCGGGGGCTATGTTCTCATGCCGGGCTGCGATATCCCCCCGACGGTGCCCCTTGAAAACATCAGAGCCTTCATTAATACTGCAAAGAAAATAGGGTGATAGACAGATGGAGCCTTCAAGAGTCGTTTATTGGAACCTCGAAGAGTCATGGAAGCTCGCTTTTTTCATTTTCGCATCCATTGCTCTCCTGATATTTCTCTTAGGTCTTTGGTCTAGAATTAATATATGGACTCAGGGAAGAGATGAGGAGAATACCCTGAAGGGACTAGGCGTTGCAGGCTTGCTCTGGTTGAGCTTTAAAACCTTCTTCTCGATGGACTGTATCCTCTATAGAAGGCTCTTCACCATGAGTACCTTTAGAGGAGTTGTGATTCTCTTCACTGTATGGAGTTTCCTAATCCTATTTATCGGCACCATACTCACTACCCTGGAGCATTACCTAGACCTTAAAATTTTCCTCACAGGGAGAGGCTACCTCGTATTTTCTTTGATCTTAGATATTGCTGGTGGCATTCTGATTATAGGGCTGGTTGCGGCCTTGATTAGGAGATATACGACGCCTGTTAACAGGAGGATTAGCAGCCTAGAGGATATGGCCTTTCTCGTTCTCCTCCTGGCTGTTGTGGTGCTAGGGTTTGCTGTAGAGGGTCTTAGACTGGCGATACACGCGCCACCGGCCTTGGACTGGTCCCCTATTGGGGGCGCTTTCACAGCTTTATTCAAAGCCCTTTTACAGAGCAGGGAATCCTTGCTGATGGCTCATAAAATAGCATGGATTGCTCATGGAGTTATAGCCATGATATTTGTAGCTTACATTCCTTATTCAAAAATTTTCCATCTTTTCGCTGCCCAGATAACAACGTCCCTATCATCCACCCGCTATGGAGGCGTTGTACGTGAAGAATAATTTAATTTCAAATCTGAGCAAGAGACAGCTGATAGAGCTTGACGCCTGCACGAGATGTGGCCTCTGCGTAGAATGGTGTCCGGTGGTTTCAGCTGTTGAGGACTACGTAAACACCCCTATGGATAAGATAAGGCAGTACAAAAATTTTATTCAGGCGACTTATGGGTTACGGGCACGAATACTTGGCCCGAAAAAAATTGCTAAAGAGGAGCTCGAAAGGTTTGCGGACGAACTCTACAAATGCACCACCTGCGGGCGCTGCGGTGCAGTCTGCCCAGTGGGCATTCACTGTCAAGAGCTGTGGGTCGATGCCCGCGCCACTATGCGGGAACTGGGCTATGGACCGCAGGACAAAATCGATGAAATCCTGGAAACCCTTGAGAAGGTGCACAACCCCTTTGACCTCCCTGTGGAAGAGAGAAATGACTGGATACCTGAA
>CAZDSM010000055.1:0-2822 GCA_964508205.1 Candidatus Hydrothermarchaeota archaeon
GATTTCAAGAGTTATCGAGAAAGAAGCTGAGAGACAGGAAATGCTGCTGTTGGTCAAAAAGAAGCTACACAGCCGGGGAATCCCTAAGAACAAGCTGAAATTCAAACTCATAAAAACCACCGAGATATTGAAGAAATCCACATCCAAGCTGATTAAGGGTCAGCTTGCCAAAGGCATTGCTTTGGTCCTTGTATTGCCCGGATTTGGGGGCTTGCTTAAAGATAAACTAGGACCTGAGATGGCACAACACTCCAAGCTTGCTAGCGGCCTTGGCGGAATCTTACACTCTGACGAGTTCCCGGGTTATGGTGTTACTAAAAAAGAAGTGAAAAGCCTCTCAGGTCTTCTCGGAACAGGGGATAACGACGCATTTGTCCTGGTCCTCGCACCTAGAGAGGCGGCTGAAAAAGCCCTTGAGGCGGTCTTTGAAAGGGCTCTAATGGCCTTTGATGGTGTCCCTGAGGAGACTAGGGTGGCCAATCAGGACGGCATCACTTCCTATATGCGCCCCCTTCCAGGGGCTGCAAGGATGTACCCTGAAACCGATATTCCCCCCATTGTTATTACAGAGGATAGGATTGCCCGGATAAAAGCCAATCTATCGGAGTCCTATGAGGTGAAGAAAAAGAGATATGTTAAGGAACACGGGTTAAGCCAGGAGATGGCCTTCCAATTGCTGGCAGCTACAACTGCTGAGAAACCCGCATGGCAGATTTACGACGAGATAGTTGGAAGCGTGAAGGTTAGCCCAAGGATTGTAGCGAAAACTTTGCTCGGAACCATGCCGGAGTTAAGGAGAGAGGGACACGAAATCAATGAGGTTTCTATGAACAAGCTTAGGGATATTTTCCGCTTGGTTGGGAAGGGAGAAATAGCCAAGGAAGCTATTCCGCCTATGATTGTTGCAGTTTCGAAGAACCCTGAAATCCCTATGAAGGAGTTGATTAATGAGATAGGCATGGTTTCCTTTGACGAGGATAAGCTGAGAAATCTTATAAGGAAACTTTTGAAGGAGCGGGAAGACTTTGTCAAAGAAAAAGGATCCCTGGCTGCTAAACCTTTGATGGGCTTGGTAATGAAGGAGGTCCGCGGGAGAGTTGATGGCAAATTAGTGAATCAATTGCTCAGAGAAGAGCTCGATAAATTCCGGAGATAACCATGGCACTCAAGGTGGATATCAAGAGGACTCTGGTCAGGTTGCTGAATATACCCAGTGCTAGTTACGAGGAGGGGGAACTTGTGAGGGAAGTGCTTCGAATCCTTGAAGAGAAAGGCGTGGAAGGAGAAATAGATTCCAATGGAAACATCATTGCAGCTCTTCAGGGGCAGGGGGGCAAAAAAATAATTTTGAACGCCCACTTGGACACTGTCAGAGGAAAAATCCCTGTTAAAATGGAGGAGGGCCTTGTCTACGGTAGGGGTGCGGCGGATATGAAGGGTGGTTTAACTGGAATAATCGAAGCTCTGGCTGTACTGAAAAATAAGAAGCCCAAATATGACGTATATTTCCATGGCGTTGTAAGGGAGGAGGTCGATGGATACGGCACTTACTCCTTAAATAAGCAGGACGCAAAGGGGGACCTCGCCATCATAGCTGAGCCCACGAGGTTAAATATATCCCTCGGTCAGAAGGGCCGAGTTACCCTCAAGGCCAAAATCCATGGTAAAGCATCCCACGCGAGCAAGCCCGAGCTGGGGGTTAACGCAATCCTCAATGCCTACGAGGCTATTAGCAGAATTTATAAAATCAAGACCAAAAACCACCGTATTATAGGCGACGGCAGCATAGCTGTTACCACCATTTCTGGCGGGAAGGCGAGTAATGTCATACCTGATGAATGCCTAATTACCATGGATCGGCGCTTAACCATCGGTGAGACCCCTGAGCTCGCGCTGGAGCAGATTAGAAAGGCGTTGAAGGGTCTCGAGGGCAGGGTTTATCTCAAAGAACGCCCCACCCCTTACTCGACTCCCTTCCTCATAGAGAGGAACCCCCTAATCGATGAGCTTCACAGCTCTGTAAAAAAGTTTCATCCATGCAATTTTGGCGTGAGCAGGGCAACGACTGACGCATCCTTCTATGTTAACAGCGGCATACCCGCGGTTATATTCGGGCCGGGAGAACCAGATCTCGCCCATACAATGGAGGAACACATTGACCCAGGGGAGGTGATTGCTTTTACTAAGGCATTAGTCGGGTTTTTAAGGTAAGAACATCATAAAAGACGCTAAATGTGTGGAATAGTCGGCTATGTGGGAGATGAAAACGCATCACCCATCCTTCTTCAAAACCTCAAGATGCTCGAGTATAGGGGCTATGACTCTTGCGGCATCGCTACTGTGGATGGCAAACTCCACATTAAAAAGGACGTCGGGATGATCGATGAGGTCAACGGCAGCCTAAACTTCTTGAATCTCCCTGGAAAGGTGGGCATAGCCCATACCCGCTGGGCCACCCACGGCAACGTCACGAAAAACAACGCTCATCCCCACCTCGACTGCAAGGGTAAAATCGCCATCGTGCACAATGGCATTATATCCAACTACGAAGAGTTAAAGGCCGAACTTTTAAAGAGGGGTCACGTGTTCAATTCGGAAACAGACTCGGAGTGCCTTGTGCATCTAATTGAGGACGCCTACGACGGCGACCTTGAGAGGGCTACCGCGGATGTCCTACAAAAAGTCCGCGGAACTTATGCCCTCATAGTGATTTCGCTTCACAACCCGGGGAGGCTCATCTGCGCTAGAAATGAGAGCCCCCTGATGCTCGGCCTCGGGGACGGCGGTATATTCGTGGGCAGCGACGTCGCATCTTTTTTGAA
>CAZDSM010000056.1:0-5252 GCA_964508205.1 Candidatus Hydrothermarchaeota archaeon
ATGCAAGATTAAATCCCCTCTTTCAACAAATCCTTTAAGCTCCAATCCCTGTTATACTAAAGAGGTGTATCTTCAAGCCATCAAGGATTTGAAAGAAAACTAGGTATACGAAAAAAATAATGGTATAGACGTAATGGTATAGACGGTATCATTAATATTATTATCTCTTATGAGGGACCTTACCTTATTATAATATTATAATTAAAAGACATAAGCGGACATAAGCGATGAGCAACGGCGTGGTCGAGCTGGAGAACATCACCAAGGTGTACATTCTGGGTGAAATCGATGTCCGCGCATTGAACGGCGTGGACTTTAGGGTAAAATCAGGGGAGTTCATCGCAATAATGGGGCCCTCTGGAAGCGGGAAGTCGACCATGCTCCACATAATCGGCTGCCTCGACAGGCCCACCACAGGCAGGGTCTGCATCGAGGAAACCGACACATCAACGCTGAACGACTCCCAGCTCGCAAGGATTCGAGGAAGGAAGATAGGCTTCGTATTCCAGTTCTTCAACCTTTACCCTACCCTGAATGCCCTGGAGAATGTTGAGCTGCCCATGACCATTCTGGGCATGGAGAAGGAGATGAGGCGGGAAAAGACAAAGGTGTTGCTAAGCTCTGTCGGTTTAAGGGAAAGAGCAGGGCATTTTCCATCGCAGCTATCCGGGGGCGAACGCCAGAGGGTTGCCATAGCGAGGGCCTTGGCGAATGATCCGGCTTTAATCCTTGCTGACGAGCCCACGGGCAACCTCGACTCAAAGTCTGGAAAAGAGATATTAGGGATATTCCAGAAGCTGCACGACCAAGGGCGGACCATAATAATGGTTACCCATGAAGAATATGTTTCAAACATGGCTGAGAGAACTATAAAGATGAGGGATGGCTTAGTGGAGGATGACTCATGAATGTAGCATTGTTTATTTTTCTCGCCTTTCTGGGCATGGCGGGCTCCGCCGAGGCGGCGGCTACTCTAGGCGTTTCAAGCGAACTAATACCATCAACGTTGCTGCCAGGCAACGATGGCTTCCTCAAGATAACGGTAAGCAACAACGGCACAGCCGCTGCCCCCCATCTTTATGTGAAGGCAGAATCAATCGATCCCCCATTGTCTTTCACGGATGAAAAAGCCTCTTCAGCCAGGTACCTCGGGGATGTAGAGGCAAAGGGAAGCGTGTCGACGACATATAAGTTTGCTGTTCCACTGGACACGCTGAGCGGGCTGTACTCAGTCAAGGTAATCGCCTACCAGTACACAGATAGGCAAATTAGTAAAACTGTGGTGCAGTACGTAATCGTCCCTATTCAGGCTCTCGCAACCCTCTCGATAAAATCAATTAAACCCTCCTCTTTCAGGCCTGGCGAATCCACCGCAATGGAAATCATGATTCAGAATACGGGTGACTCAAAATTGAACAACCTCCTCCTCTCATGGAAAATCGAGGATGACGTTGTTCTCCCCCATGGTGCTGACAATAAAATCTCCATCTCATCTCTAGAACCGGGTAGCGAATACAAGATTACCATTCCCATCGCAGTTGGAACCGAAGCAGTCCCGAACGTCTATCCGCTAACTGTCATTGGGAGCTATACCGATCAGACAGGCACTCTGGTCAGTCTGAACTCCACGGTAGGTCTTACCATAGGCGGTACAACCGACTTCGGGGTGAGTCTGCAACAGGTTTCTGGCGGCACGGTGACCCTCTCCGTGGCTAACATAGGCATAAACAAGGCCGTTGCCATATCCGTTAAAATTCCGGAGCAGGAGGCCTTTGCCGTAGAGGGGGCATCAGAGGTGTTCCTCGGTAATCTCAACTCTGGCGATTACACTGTCGCAAGTTTCAGGCTCAAATCCAAGGGCGAGGGAAGCCTCATCGTCGAGGTATACTACACCGACACTGCTGGCAACCGGGACATGGGCCGCAACGACGTGGACATTTATGCCAGCGGGTTAGGGCAGCTGCAGGGCTCTGGGAGCGGCTTCATGGAGGGGCAGCACAGTGAATCTAAAAGTGGGCTTAACTATATAGTAATAGGTGCCGCGGGGATTGCCGTGACCCTAGTTATCTGGAGGCTGCGTTCAAGGGGTAAGAAATGAGGCTTAGGGACATCTTCGGCCTCGCCATGACCAATCTCCTCAACCGCAGGCTCCGGAGCTGGCTCACCATCCTCGGTATCGTTGTGGGGGTTGCCGCTGTTGTCTCGATTATATCCATCGGTGAGGGACTGCAGCAGAGCATCACCACCCAGTTCAGCAGGCTGGGCACAGATACGCTAACCATTACCCCTGGCTATACAGGGACTGCATCTAGGGGATTCAGGGGTGGGCATGGAGGTACCGCGGGTGTTAGGAGTGGGAACCTAACGGTGAACGACGTCAAGATAATTAAAACAGTGCCCGAGGTCGAGTACGTAAACGGGATGATAGCGGGGAGCGTGGAGCTTTCCTATCTGGATGAAACCGCTAAGATCGACCTGCAGGGCGTTGACTCCCGGGTCTGGAAATTCATGATCATCACTGAGCTTGCGGAGGGCAGGTATTTAACCCCTGGCGACAGTTACGTAGCAGTCATTGGCTCAAGAGTGGCGAGGTCGCTTTTCAAGCAAGACGTTGAGGTCGGCAGGCTATTAATTATCGGGGGACAGACCTTTAGGGTGGTCGGCGTACTAAAGGAGAGCACTTCAAGGTGGGAGGGTTACTATGTCTTTGTACCCAGGGAGACGACTCGGGACTTGGTTACAGACGTGGAAGAGGACCTGTACACGTCTATCAGTGTTAAGGCGTCCAAGAATGCAAACATGTCCGAGGTATCGTCCAGGATAGAGCAGAAGCTCTTGGTAAATCATCAGGTCTCCGAGGATGAAAAGGACTTCACCATCTGGTTACCCCAGGCCTTGCAGGAGAGATTACAGGAAGTCACCCAGACCCTGAAGGTGTTCCTTGGGGCAATAGCCACGGTCTCCTTGCTAGTGGGCGGGATAGGCATCGCTAATACCATGTTCATGTCGGTGATGGAGCAGACACGGCAGATAGGCATCCTCAAGGCCCTCGGCGCTACTAATGGTGAGGTAATGACTCTCTTCCTCATCGAGTCAAGCCTGATGGGCATCGTGGGGGGTATCTTCGGCGTCTTCGTGGGATTCATCGCCTCCGGCTCGGTTTCCATGCTGGGCGTGCAGATATTTTTCAGGCAGGTTACCACAACGACTATTTCCCCCGAACTGGTGGTATTCGCCCTCATATTCTCCCTGGTCATAGGCATGATTTCAGGTGTAGCTCCTGCAAGGCGCGCAGCGCAACTGCAGCCGGTGGAGGCCCTGCGGTACGAATAAAAATTATGAGGAAGATAAAATAAAAATATTATTAACTCCAACAGGAGGTTGAAAATATGCCAGATTTGGACGTGCTCATCGGTGTGGTCGCTGGTATAGGATTAGCTATATTCTTCCTCACAAGACGAACATGAGTAAATGGTGTCAAGCATTTGCATAAGATGAAGGAGGTGAAAAAATGATGAGAAAGAGCGCAGACCCGCCGATAGCGGATATTTTGCGTGTATTTTTTTTATTTTATTGTTATCCTCTTTGACTATAGCTACTAAGGAGTTATATTGCTCTATGCCCGCTAATGGTATTCAATCTATCCAGTTAGAATTTGGACTGCCGTATTATTTCTGTCTCGGTACGCTGTACCGGAACGCGGACCAGGGAAGGCACGCCGTCGTTGAGGGCCTCCCTTAACATTGGATAGACCTCGCTGGCTTTTGTAACTTCATAGGCTTTAAGCCCACTTGCCTCAGCGATTTCGCAAAAGTCGGGGTTAGTGTAAGTGGTCCCGAAAATCCTTTTTCCGCTTAATTTCTGATTCGCTGCCACTATGCCGTAGGCGGCGTTGTCGAAGAGCACTATGGTTACATCCATTTTGTTTTCAGCGAGGGTAGGGAGGTCTGAAAGAGACATCTGCAGCCCACCGTCACCAATTACAGCGACGACCTGGCGTCCAGGAAAAACCATGCTCCCCGCCATGGAGGCCGGAATAGCAAAGCCCATGGCCGCGAGGCCGCTAGAAAGGAAGAAGGTGCGCTTGGCGTAGACGCGCCAGTAGCGAGTCATGAGATATTTCACAGCCCCTGTATCCACGCAGATAATTGCGTTTTTCTCTGTAGCTTCGCGCAGGTCCTTTATCAAGCGCTGGGGTTTCACCGGGAACTCTCCGGAATCGTTGCCGCTGGATAGCTCCTCCATAATCCCCCGCTTGTAGTTCACCAAAGCATCGGTCTTTCTCCGCTTCCCCGCAAGCTTTGTGAGGGCATCTAAAACCGCGCCGATGTTGCCGAGAACCTCGGTGCTTGGGTTGTAGGCCTCGTCCACATCCGCAGGTAGATAGTCTATGTGGATTATCTCCGCGTTCCTCTTAATCCAGAGTTTCACGTCGATCTCCAGGAAGTCATAGCCAACGGTTATGATTAAATCGCTCCGCTGGATGAGCTTTAGGGTAACCGTAGGGCAGAGGGGTGAGATAACCCCGAAGCTGAGCTCGTGTCCCGTGGGTAATATGCCCTTGCTCAGGGGTGTTGTTATCACAGGGATGCCGTAACTCTCGGCGAACCTTCGCAGGGATTCATGGTGTCCCCGACGGACGCAACTTAAACCGGTGACCACCACTGGGAACTCCGCTTTGTTAATCTTTTCCGCTACTATGCGTAGTTTTTCGCCTACAATGGGCTCTTTAACAATCCATTTCTTTTCCTTTGGGAGCGGATTTTTCATGGTTTCATAGGCTTGGATATCAACGGGAAAGTCAAGGTGCACGGGGCCCATAGGGGTGCTCTTGGCTACCGTGTACGCCTTCCTGATCTTCTCAGGTATCACATCGCCGTTTCCAAGTAAAGCTGTCCACTTGGTTATGGGCCTGAAGAACTCCTGGAGGCCTATCAATTGATGCCTCTGCATTCCGAGTTTGTAGCTCTGGGTTTGACCCGTAATCGCCACCACGGGTGCGCGGTCGAGATAGGCATCCGCTACGCCGGTGGCGAGATTTGTCGCCCCTGGGCCAAGAGTCGATAGACAAACCCCTGGCCTGAGGGTCATCCTCCCATAGGCATCGGCTGCGAAGCTCGCTGTTGCTTCATGACGCGTCAGGAAAAACTTTATAGAAGAGCTTCGCAGGGCCTCGAGAATTTCAATGGTCTCTTCCCCCGGAAGGCCGAAGACCACTTTGCAGCCCTCGTTTTCGAGGCATTTAACGAGGA
>CAZDSM010000057.1:0-3499 GCA_964508205.1 Candidatus Hydrothermarchaeota archaeon
CGACCTCTTCCATTGCCAAGGAGCAGAGGACCGTTGATCTGAAAAAGATGAAGGAGACCACCATCATCGTTAAGGGACGGCACGACCCCTGCATAGCTCCACGCGTTTTACTGGTCTGCGAGGCAATGCTGGCGATTACACTAACGGACCACGCCTTTAGGGCAGGGCTGATTAATCCTTCGAAAATCTAATTCAAAGACGGTTTTCCAATGTCCGCGAAGAATTCCTTTCAGTCAAAGATAAAAGGCCTGCAAAATACGGCTCAGTTGATTAGCTTTCAAAAGGAACAGTTAGAACTGGGCAAAAAGCAGGTGGAGCATTCGATTAAGACTTTAGAAAATGAAACGCCAGGCGATACTTACCTGTCGGTTGGCCATATTTATGTTAAGTACTCTAATGAAGCTGCTAAGTCCAAGCTCGAGAACCGGATTAAAGCTATTGATGTCCAGCTTAAAGTACTAGACAAAAGGATGAAACAAATTTGGGGGGAATCCCAGAAGCTCCAAGAGAAAATGCGAAACTCTACTTAGAAAGCTCTAGCATCCTGTCTAAGGCCATGCGCGCTTTCTCGGCGATTCTCGACTCCACTTTAACCACGTTCTTCTTCTCCTTCAGAGCGAGGATGAAATTCTCCCAGGTGTTCTTCTTCATGGTTATGCACACCGCTTTATCGAGGACAGGATAGAAGCTCTTGCCAGGATTCTCCTTTCTGAGCCTGTGTAGTAGCCCTACTTCGGTGCCTATGATGAACTCCATGGCTTTTGATTCCTTAGCACGCCTTATCATCTGCTCGGTAGAGGAGATATAGTCAGCTAGAAGCTGCACCTCAGGGTAGCATTCCGGGTGTATTAAGACCTCAGCCTTGGGGTGCATCTCCTTAGCCTCAAGAAGGTGCGGCTTTTTTATGAAAACATGGGTCCGGCAGTGACCGTACTTCGGTACGGGTATGATTTCTTTATCGGTGTGCCTCGCAACGTGCCACGCGAGGTTTTTATCGGGGCCGAATAGAATCTTCCCCTCATCCACGGAATTGACTATTTTAACGGCATTGGCAGAGGTGCACAGCACGTCCGCTTCTGCCCTGGCCTCTGCCAGACTGTTGACGTAGAGCACCACAGCAGCGTCAGGGTGCTGTGCCTTGGCTTCCCGCACCTTCTTCGCCGGCAACATGGCCGCCATGGGGCAGAGAGCCCGGAAATCCGGCATAACAACGGTTTTGTCAGGGTTGAGCATGGCAGCGCTCTCGGCCATGAAATCAACGCCGCAGAAGAGGATATATGGCTTCTTAACTCTCGCCGCCTCTTGACATAAACCAAGGGAATCGCCGACGAAGTCCGCTGCGTCTTGTATCTCCGGAATCTGGTAGTTATGGGAGAGGATTACAAAGTCCTTGCGCAGCTCTTCGAGTTCCTCATGTTCCTCACGGATGTAGCCCAGGTTCATTTCAGCTACCTCAGGTTCCCACTTCCACGGGGGATGAGAGTCTCTTCAAGGTTGCTATCGCTGATAGAGCGGCTAAAAAGCTTGTCCGAGTGTTCTCGGGAGAGGGGAGGTTCTCAAATCTCATGGTGAAACTTCCGATATCCCCCTTAGCTGTGACTTCGTGGATATTGCGCTTCACCCCTGGATCTGCAACTATGATAACCATTGTTTTAGCCGCTCCTATGCCCGCCAGACTGAGGGTGGCTGAGACATTTATATTAGCTGGGAATTCCTTCACAGCTTCCAAAGCACTGCCCTCGTAAATCACCATCTTTTTATCAATTTCCCTGATGTTGATTCCTTTCCTTACTAAATAGGGCGCTCCAGCCAGGGCCCTAGGGTGTTTTGTAGTCACCAGCTTCACCTCGAAAATCTTTCCTATAGATGCTCCCCTCATTGCATCCAATCCACCGATTGCTCCAGATGGAAGGTATATTTTCACCCCCCGCTCCTCGGCTATGCCCTCTAGAGTATTATATAATTTCTCGTCCAGGAGGGCGCCGACGCTCATTATTAGGAGGCTCTTCCCAGCCTTAAGGACCTGGGAAGCGTAATCCATAACCGCTTTTTGAGACGCTGCTTCAACCACTAGCTCGGCATCTGATGCAAGGATTTCCTTTATATCTCTACATATTCTGAGCTTAGGATGGAGGATATTCGAGAGCTCCCTGCTCCTCGCCCTATCGGTATCGTATAGACAGCTTAGGGAGGCCTTTATTATCCCATCCCTTACAGCCTTTGTAATTGCACGACCTATCACTCCACATCCGATGAGCGCGATTTTCATGGCATCAACTCTCTTAGAAAATGATTTAAGCCTTTCCCGGCAATATTAAATTAATGGGAATGTTTCACGTTGCCAGTGCGGATGAGATAAAAGAGGGCAGAACCACGGACATATACTTCACCAGGGCAAAAGAGGTCCTTGAAAAGAAGGGCATTAAGAAGAGGGTTGTGGCAGAGGTTATCACGAGTTCTCTTCCAAAGGGCTATCCGTGGGGGGTGCTCGGCGGAATAGAGGAGGTTGCTGGGCTCTTCGAGGGCAGTAACGTGGACGTTTATACCATGCCCGAAGGGAGCATTTTTCATCCCTGGGAGCCCGTCGTGCGGTTAGAGGGGGAGTACACCTTATTCGCCGAACTTGAGACGCCCCTCCTGGGCCTCCTCTGCCAGGCCTCGGGCATAGCAACCAAGGCTGCCCGACTTAAAAAAGCTGCTGGGGATAAATCTCTCCTGAGCTTTGGAGTTCGCAGGATGCATCCCGCGATTTCGCCTATGACAGACAGAGCCGCTTACATAGGTGGAGTGGACGGCTTTTCGGGGGTTGCGGCTGAGAAGCTGATAGGGAAGGGTGCCAGTGGAACTATGCCTCATGCTTTAATCATAGCCGTTGGAGACCAGGTCAAGGCCTGGAGGCTTTACGACGAGGTCATTGACAAAGCTGTGCCCCGGATAGCCCTGGTGGACACCTACTATGACGAGAAGGCGGAGGCTATTATGGCTGCTGAGGCCGTTAAGGGGCTTTATGGCGTTCGTTTGGATACCCCCGGCTCCAGGCGCGGGGACATGAAGCGCATCGTGGAAGAGGTGAGGTGGGAGCTCGACATCCGCGGATACAAAGACGTTAAGATTCTCGTCTCAGGGGGTGTGGACGAGGATGACATCAGGGAACTGAATAAGGTGGACGGCTTTGGCATCGGCACGAGCATCAGCAACGCTAAAACCATTGACTTCGCCATGGACATAATCGAGATGGAGGGGAAGCCGGTGGCGAAGAGGGGCAAGCTGGGTGGCAAGAAAGAAGTCTATCGCTGCACCGCTTGCTTGAATAGCGAAATCACCTATAAGAAAGAAATAACTCAGTGTCCTAAGTGCGGGGGGAAGATTGAAGTACTTCTGAAGCCCCTCGTTAAGGGGGGCAGAATAGTTGCAGAGCTACCTAATGTCGAAAAAATAAGAAATTATGTTTTAGAACAGCTGCAGAAGGTGAATTTGAATGGATTATGAAATCTTGGGT
>CAZDSM010000058.1:0-2752 GCA_964508205.1 Candidatus Hydrothermarchaeota archaeon
GTTCCTAACATGCTCGTCTATGAGGTCTTGAGGAAAGGCATTCTGCCTGAGTTAGCTGGATATGAGGAAATTAGGAAGGAGCCCTTTTACGGCGCTTCAAGGCTGGACTTTCTCCTGCAAAGCAAGAATAAGCAATGCCTCCTTGAGGTGAAGTCCTGCACTCTGGTTAAAAACGGAGTGGCCCTTTTTCCCGACGCCCCGACGGAGCGCGGAAGAAGGCACGTGGAGGAGCTGATAAGAGCGCATAGCAATGGTTTTCGGGCATGCATTTTGTTCCTCGTTCAGAGAGGGGACTCTAGGGTTTTCTCACCAAACGATGAGACAGATAAAAGGTTCGGAGAAGTTTTGAGGGCAGCGGAGAAGAAGGGGGTAGAGGTGCTGACTTATTCCTCATCTTTCGATGGAAAAAGAATACGCCTTTCGAGGAGAGTGCCCATCGCCCTATAGCTTTAGTTTCTCCAAAATAATGGAAGGACAGATGCGGTTGACCCCCTCTATTTTCCCTATCTTCTCGGAGATTATCCTCGTCAGCTCCTTCCCATTGCGGGTCCAGATTTCGAACATTATCATGTGGTCCCCCGTGGAGGTGGTGACGTACTTGACCTCATTGAACTAGGTCATCTTCGAGGCAACACTCAGGAACTTAGAGGGCTCCACATCTAAGCCGACGATGGCGACGGTGTTGTAGCCCACTTTCGCTGGATTAACGACGATGGAGTACTTCTGGATAATCCCCTCTTCTTCTAGGACCTTTATTCTGTTGCGAATCGTTGACTCGCTTACGCCGATTTTTTTAGCTATCACTGTGTAGGGCATCCGCGAGTCATTGCTCAATATATCTATTATATTTTTGTCTTTCTGATCCATTTATCGTCACGCTTTTCGTCATATTCATCGGATTTTATAACGAATTCCTTACCAAAAATATTTATATATCTTGTCTATAACTTCGACGAAAATAAGAGGAAAATCATGGCAGTCTGGAAATGTTCAAAATGTGGATGCACGAAAGATGCAAGATGCAGACCAGGGAAATGTCCTGAGTGTGGGGCTCCCAAAAATGAGTTTGAAAAAGCATAGGAGGTGAACAGATGAAACCTGAATTCGAGATAAAACTTGGAGTCGCAAAAAAGACCGCCGTCGCGGAGGCTGTGAAGCACAACTTCCAGGGTGAAACAAGCGAAGTCGGCCTTTATCTGGCTATGTCAAAGCAGGCGCTGCGAGAAGGCTATCCAGAGATAGCTGAGGCCTTAAAATCCCTAGCGATGGACGAGGCTTGGCACGCTGCGCGTTTCGCTGAGCTCAACGGCATTATATCCGAGAGCACCAAGGAAAACATTGAGAAAATGCTCGCAGGCGAGCTTGGAGCCAACAAGGGAAAGAGGAAGGCCGCTATCAAAGCAAAGGAAATCGGTGTCGATGAGGCCCACGATTTCTTTGACGAAAGCGCTCGAGATGAAGCAAGGCATGCTAGGGCTCTCAAGGGACTACTTGATAGATACTTCGAGTAGGTCATGAACCCAAAAGAGAGATTTGAATCTGCGATAAACAATGAAAAACCAGATAGGATGCCCCTTGGCTATCATTTTTTCGGAGCTGGCAATTCGGTACTTAGAGCTTTGGGATTAAGCTTCAAGGATGCCTATTATTCAAGTAAATGCATTGCGAAGGCTCAGCTCAAGGCTCTGGAAATGTTCGGCCATGATAATGTCAATGCGCCCTGGGGATGCCTAAACGTTGAGTCAGAAGCCTTCGGATGCGAACTCGCCATAAAGAAAGACGATTATCCAGTTACCAAGGGGCCGATTATCAACCACTATGAAGACCTGGAGACCATGAAAATCCCTGAGCCAACGAGAAGCGGGAGAATGCCACTAGTTCTCGAAAGCATCAAGCTGCTCGACGAGAAAATAGGAAAATCAAATCCGGTCATAGGATTCATGTGCTCACCAGCCATCGTGGCGGCAGAGATAAGGGGCTTCGAAAATTTTCTGATGGATTCTATAAGAGACCCAAAATTTATTCGCCAAATCCTCAAAACTACTACCAAAGCTTGTGAAGAATATTTGGAAGCCATGGTAAACCAAGGCGCCTTTGCGGTTATGATTGAGAATAGTTGCTCAGGAAGAGATATCCTCGACCCCAACTCCTGCGACGAATTAGTGGTTAGGTTTAATAGGGAGGTAATAAACAGGGCAAAAAAGTTAAACGTCTATTCCATCATATACAACAGCTCAACCGCGCCCTACATCGATAAAGACCTATCTTTAAAGCCAGATGTTCTAAGTTTCCATATGGGAGATAAAAAATCTATCATGGAAGAATACGGATGGGACTGCGATAAATTTCACAATAAGATTGGGGCATGTACTAAACGCTCTTGCATACCCATGATAAATGATGTCTGTTTGATGGGCAACGTGAATCACGCCAACACCATGCTCAATGGTACTTACGATGAGGTCTACAGAGAAGCGATGAATTGTTTAGAAAACAGCAAAAATAGAGAGGGCGGCTTTATCCTTTCAACCGGATGCGAAGTGCCCTTCGATGCGCCCATTGAAAATATGATTGCCCTTAGGGATGCGGTAGAAGCTTATTCTATTTAATCCTGGTTTTTTTAATCGACAAGTTGTAATTGCACTTGCGGCAGTACCATATTTCCTCCCCCCCAGTCTTTTTTCTTTGAGCCATCTTTGCGTTGCAGAAGTCACATCTCTTATAATACATGCTTTACCCCTTATACAGAGCC
>CAZDSM010000059.1:0-2860 GCA_964508205.1 Candidatus Hydrothermarchaeota archaeon
GGGTTAAGGTCAAGAACAGCACCCTAGTCATAGGGGGCGGTATCGCTGGTATACAGGCCGCCCTCGACTTAGCGGACCAGGGATACACGGTTATCCTCGTGGAGCGCGCCCCCGCCCTAGGTGGTAAGATGGCCCAGATGGACAAGACCTTCCCGACCATGGACTGCTCTTCCTGCATCCTGACGCCAAAGATGGTGCAGGTAGATAGGCATCCAAATATTGAGCTTCTCACCTACTCCGAAGTAAAGGAAGTAGAGGGCTACATAGGCAACTTTAGGGTTAAGATAGAGAAAAAGCCCAATTACGTGACCAAGGACTGCACGGCCTGCGATTTGTGCACGCAGACATGCCCCATAGAAGTGCCGAGCGAGTTCAACCTCAGCTTAGGAGCGCGGAAAGCGATATACGTCCCCTTCCCTCAAGCTGTGCCGCTGATTTACACCATCGACGACGATAGTTGCATCGGTTGCGGGATGTGCAAGAATGTCTGCGAACCCGAGGCAATAGACTACGATATGGAACCCGCGATAATCGAACGCGATGTAGGAACCATAATCGTTGCGACGGGTTACGATGTCTTCGATGCAGCCCGTAAAGAGGAGTATGGCTACGGCAGACATGCCAACGTCATTACCGGCCTGGAAATGGAGAGACTGAGCAGCGCTTCAGGCCCGACGGCTGGGAGGCTCAAGCGCCCCTCTGATGATAAAACTCCGCTGCGTCTGGGTTTTGTGCAGTGCGTGGGTTCGAGGGATGAAAAGACGAACAAGTACTGCTCCCGCGTCTGCTGCATGTACGCTATTAAAAACGCGCGCATCTACAAGGAGAAACATCCCGAGGCAGAGATTTACATCTTTTATATGGACATCCGAGCCTTCGGCAAGGGATACGAGGAGTTCTACAAGACAGCTCAGGACGAATATGGCATCAAATTCATCCGTGGAAGGCCTTCTGAGGTAATCGAGGACCCAGATACCAAAAACGTTATTGTCCGAGTTGAAGACACCCTTCTGGGCGTGCCCATGGAGGTCGAGCTGGATCTCCTCGTGCTGAGCGTTGGAATGGAGCCCCAAAAAGGGGCTGAGACATTACAGAAGTTTCTGCGAATATCGCGGGGCAGTGATGGATTCTTTCTAGAGGCTCACCCCAAGCTCAAGCCCGTGGATACCCTCACCGAAGGCGTGTACCTCGCTGGCGCAGCCCAAGGGCCCAAGGACATTCCAGACAGCGTCGCTCAGGGCAGCGCAGCCGCGGTTAGGGCAGCGATACCTATGGCCAGGGGAGAGGTCGAGGTGGACCCGATTATTGCAACTGCCGAGCATGAGGCCTGTATAGGATGCCGCATATGCGAGCGTGTCTGTCCCTCCAGTGCCATAGATATCGTTGACAAGAAAGCCGTGGTGAAGGAGGTTCTATGCACGGGGTGTGGTGTCTGCGCGGGTGCCTGCCCCACATCGGCTATGCAGATAAGACACTTCAGGGACGCCCAGATATTCTCCATGATCGAAGCAGCCTTTAAGGAGGAGTAGCGTGGCCAAGTTCGAGCCTAAGATAATCGGTTTTCTGTGCAACTGGTGTGCCTATTTAGGGGCAGATTTAGCTGGCACTAGCAGGATTCAATACCCTACGAACCTCCGCACCATCAGAGTCATGTGCTCAGGCAGGGTTGACCCCGGCTTTATCCTAAAGGCCTTCGCTGAGGGCGCTGATGGCGTCTTCATTGGAGGCTGTCACCTAGGGCAGTGCCATTACGTAGCCGGCAACTACAGCGCCGATCGCAGGGTGAACATGCTATACGACCTATTGGAGGACCTGGGTATAGAGAAAGAGCGGCTCCTGCTGAAGTGGATAAGCGCAGCGGAGGGGAAGCTCTTCGCGGCAGTTATACAGGAGTTCACCGAGACGCTGGAGAAACTGGGTCCAAGTCCACTGAAGATTCGCCTAGATCCAGAATCACTAGAGGAGGTCCAGCCATGAATTGTAATTTTTATCCTTACCCTTGGTGACGTCAAAGAACTTCTTCTGCAATCTCTTGGTTACCTTTCCAGGGTTCCCTATCTGGATGCCGTCTACCTCCCTTATAGGCGTTAACTCAGCAGCCGTGCCGGTGAAGAAGACTTCATCAGCTGTGTACAGGGAGCCCCTGGTGAGATCGGTCTTCACCACCTCATACACCATATCTCTGGCCAGAGTTATAATCGAGTCCCTGGTTATCCCAGGGAGAATGCTCGCGTGCTCCGGGGGGGTGTATATAACACCATCTTTGACAATGAAGATGTTCTCCCCAGGGCCCTCGGAGACGAAGCCCCGGTAGTCGAGCATTATTGCCTCATCATAACCCGCCTTAAGGGACTCCACCTTCGCTAGGATGGAGTTGATGTAGTTTCCCGTTGATTTTGCTGTCGGGGGGATTATGTTGGGAGCTATCCTCTGGTATGAGGATATCTTGACTTTGATGCCGTTTTTCAGTCCCTCCTCCCCTAGGTAGGTTCCCCAGGGCCAAACAGCTATTGAGACGTTGACCTCGGAGTTCAAGGGGTTCAATCCCATCTCCCCATATCCACGGAACGCGATGGGCCTTATGTAGCATTCCTTTAAACCGTTTGCCATTATAACTTCCTTAGTGGCGTTCCTGATCTTCTTGGGGGTGTAGGGGATCTCCATGAAATAAACCTTGGCTGAATTGTAAAGCCTCTGGATGTGCTCCTTAAGCCTGAAGACCGCGGGACCTTGAGCGGTATTATAGCATCGTATACCCTCGAAGACCCCTGAGCCGTAATGTAGCGCATGGGTCAAAACATGTATCTTGGCTTCCTGCCAGTTGACGAGCTCGCCGTCCATCCAAATTTTCTCGACTTCT
>CAZDSM010000060.1:0-5253 GCA_964508205.1 Candidatus Hydrothermarchaeota archaeon
ATACCGCTGAGGACCACTGGCTCCCCCATGGGTATTTTTCTCCTGACGTAGATACGGTTCTTTACACCCTGAGCGGATTAATAGACGACAAAATATGGCATGGCATAAATGGGGATACCTATCATACCCACGAACGCCTGCTTAAATTAGGCTACAGGGAACCCCTTATGATAGGCGATCTGGATAGGGCAACGCACATTCATAGGGGCGAACTTATAAGGGGGGGGAGGACCCTTTCAGAAGCCATCGCTCTTCAGGTAGAAAAAATGGGTATTAAGAGCAGGGTATTTCCCATGAGCGACGATGCCGTGGAAACCGTTATCCTCACCCCAAAGGGCAAGCTGAGCTTTCACGAGTTCTGGGTCGATAACCTGGGAACTCCAGAGGTCAACGGAGTATTTTTTAGGGGGATCGAAAAGGCCAGAGGATGCAGAGGGGCTTTAAGGGCCATTGACGAGGCAGATGGAGTGATTATCGGTCCCAGTAACCCGGTTTCAAGCATCCTGCCCATAATCTCCATAAAGGACATCCGGGATAGGCTTGCGTCGAGGCGTAAAAGAGTCGCTATTTCCCCGATAATAGGGCGTAAGCCAGTGAGCGGACCGGCGGATAAATTTCTTCAGGGAATGGGTTATGAATCCTCGTCCAGCAGCGTCGCTGCCATGTATCAGGGGCTCGTGAACCACTTTATTATAGACAACGAAGATAAGACTCTTATCCAGGGGGTGCGCGTCCACAAAGCAGGAACTCTGATGAGGAGCCTTGAGGATAAAAAAAGACTTGCGGAGTTCATATTGAAGGTGTTAGATTTATTTTAACGAGGGTTGAATCCTTATCATGGACACGAAAGACATAGCTGGCTGTGCCCAGCTCGCCTGTGCCTTGGAGGCGGCCTGCCCAAAACCTGGGAACGTAAATAGATTCCACGACTTCGCGGATACCAAGCTTGAGCACTTTCTCGCTAGCGCCATAGCCATTGGGGATGTCGCAAGAGAGGCTGCCGAGAGGGGTCATAGGATAAGGGAGAGGGGATTGGACTATGATATCCTGGGGCTTGGTGAGTTGATAATGAGCGCCGTTGAAGATAGAGGGCGATGGCACAGGGGGCGAAACACGAATCTTGGCATCACGATGCTCCTTATCCCCCTCTCCGCTGGTTACGGTCTAGCTCTAGGGGCAGAGGTAGTGAGGGATGAAATCGTGAGGCGGGAGTTAGACAGAGCTATAAAAAGCACTACCACCAGGGATGCCATTGACTTTTACACTGCAATTAAAATCGCTGGACCAGGAGGTCTCGGCAGGGTACGTATTTTAGACGTAATGGATGAGGGCTCGTTGCAGAAAATAATTCGGGACGAATTAGACCTCCATCACATCCTAACGCTGCCAGAGGGGGATTCCATTTCCCAAGAATTGACAGGGAAAATGCGCATAACTTTTGAGGTGGGCTATCCTGAGATTATGGAGGTCTACGAAAAAACCGGGGACTTAACCCTAGCAACCCTCCAGGGATACATGAGAATCCTATCTGAGGTGCCTGACTCCCTGATAACCAGAAAAAAAGGCATAGAGGCGGCGAAAGAAATTTCTTTGACTGCAGGGGAAATCTTAAAGGCCGGCATGCCCATGAATGATATCGCGGAATTCGACAGGAAAATACGCAGAAGGGATAACTCCCTGAACCCGGGAACAACCGCAGATTTAACGGCCTCCTCCCTTATGGTATGTCTGCTTAAAGGTGCTAGACCATGATTTCTAAGCTGGGATTCAAAAAAGGACGAATAATCGAGTGTATAGTAACCACTTATAATGAGAACGGACGCCCTAATGCAGCGCCTATGGGGGTTTATGCCGTAGGAAAGAGGGGGCTTATTCTCAAGGTTCACTTGGATTGCGACACATATTCCAACATCATTCGCAACAAGGGATGTGTGATTAACTTGATATACGATCCCTTGTTGTTCCTTAAAACGACCCTCATCGGCCGAGGGAGAGGGGGAGAGGAACCAGAGGTGGATGCCTCGGAAGTGGGAAAGGCCAGGATGGTTCAGGCTCCCTTTATCAAAAGTTCCCAGGCATATCTTGAGGTCCGTCTGAAGGACCAGCGGGAATACGTTAAGGTTGATGATTACAAAATCAGCGAGGTCTCGATGATGAGGTGCAAAGTCGTGCGAGAGGTTATCAAGCGAAAATATCCCATGGGCTTCAACAGGGGGTTGGGGGCTGCAGTTGAGCTGGCGATTAAGTTGAGCAGGGGGCAGAAGGAGGACTGTGAGGAATACTTGAGCATTATGCAACGCACTATGTCCAGGGAGGACTACGATAAAATAAACACTTTTTTAAAACCATATATTCACTAATTCACTGGGTAAATAACTGTGAAGAGCTCTAAGGGACTAGACTTCCAGCAGTAAATATTCCCTTTGCGCGCGAGAGCCCCTTCTATCGAGGGCGCCGTGCTCATAGAACCTGTATAGATACGTGGAGAGCGAGCTAAGTTTAATGGATTCACCGTAGACCTCCTCGTACTCTGCCTGGAGGTCCTGGGATCTTACCCATTCCGCAGGATGACCCTTCTTAAGCAGCAGGTAGACTTTATCCTTCTGGGAGAGATTTAGCAGATCGTGCTCACCGATCCATGATGGAATATACTCGGGTTTGAATTCGCTGTCATAGGCTTCTCCATCCTCATTTTCCCCCCGGAATACATAGGTCAAAAAATCCATGAGCTGCTCCTTAGCATTTGAAAAAGAGGACGCCTCTATGGATAGGATTTTCTTGCTTCTACCTTCCAGAACTTCCACCTTTATTCTTTTGCTCATTTTTCCACCAACACATCTTCGCATTAACTGGTTAACCCGTTTGCTGTTTACGTGTTATCTATTTGCTATTTAATTTCATATATATAGGTTTCCCATAATTTCCCCCTAATATCCCCTAATATCAGAAAGTTTTATATATGTGATTGTTCACAAGTATGTTCACTCATTCACAAAAGGGGGTAAAAAAATGGAATCTTTGTTTGAAAAAGCGGTTGTGAACAACTCGAACTCGGAACAGAGTTCGACGATGCCAGAAGGATTCGGTGAAGCCACGATACTCGTGATAGGAGTTGGTGGAGCAGGAAACAACACCATTAACAGGCTGAGCACCATCGGCATAAACGGCGCCCAGCTTATAGCTGTGAATACAGATAAGCAGCACCTTGAGTTAATCAGCGCTAACAAAAAGATGCTTATCGGCTACGAACTGACCAAGGGACTCGGAGCAGGCGGTTATCCAGAAGTAGGTGCACAATCTGCTATGGAGGCTAAGCCAGCCTTAAAGGAGCTGTTGGACAGCGCGGACCTGATTTTCCTTACCGGCGGTCTGGGCGGCGGAACAGGTACTGGAGCATTACCAGTTATCGCTGAAGTCGCTAAGACCTCGGGAGCGGTCGTAGTCGGTGCTGTCACCATGCCCTTCAAAATCGAGCGAGCTAGGATCTCTAAAGCACGAGTTGCCCTGGCACAACTCACGAAAAATACCGACAGCGTAGTTGTCATAGACAACAACAAACTCCTCAGCCATGTACCGGACATACCCATGGATAAGGCCTTTCTAGTGGCCGACGATGTCCTAGCTAGAATGGTCAAGGGAATAACCGAGACCATCGCTACGCCCAGTCTCGTCAATCTTGACTTTGCAGACGTGCGATCGGTTATGCAGGAAGGCGCTGGCAAAGGAATAGCCATGATAGGCCTTGGGGAGAGCGATACGCGCAACAGAGCTGAAGAAGCCGTTATGCACGCCCTGGAGAACCCACTTCTGGACGTCGATTACCGCGGCGCCCTCGGTGCAATGGTGCACATAACCGGCGGATCTGACTTAACTCTGGCCGAGGCAACGAAGATAGGCGAAATCGCAACGACATATCTCAGGAACGACGCAAACGTGATTTGGGGCGCGAGGATTGACCCAGAGCAAGAGGGTATGGTCAAGGTAATGGTAATCATTACCGGCGTACAATCCCCTGATATCGTTGGCCCAACATCAACAGATATCGAGGTGCCGCATCGCCAGGCCCTTAGCAGCTTAGACCACCTCAAGCGTCCTGTTAGGTTGCCGATTCAGCGGTCCGCGAAACCAAAGTCAGAGGGAATAATGGCCAACTTGGGCATAGACTACATAGTCTAGCCCTTTTTTTCCTTTATTTTTAGGAGGAACAAAATGGCCAGCTACTGGGTGCATAAAACCCACAACTACCAGATACTGTCTGGCAAAGGTGAGAGCAGTGTTAGGGAATATATGTTGCTATCTGTAGACGGAGCGGGTTTCGTAGTCCTCGAACAAGACCTCTCTGTCAAGGATGAAAAGGAGGATAAAGATGAAAAAATTTGGTAATGCTGCCGACAAGATAAATGTCATCTTGAGTGTTTTCAACGAAGATGAGCGCCTAAAAATCCGGGACATCGCTTCCAGGGTGAAGGATAAGGGGTACAACATCAAAGATGCCCACCTCAGGATGTTCATCTATTACAACATGATCTACAAACACTTAAAAAAAGAGGACATCAATGGCACAAATCGGTACTCTATACTAAACTAACCCTCCCATCTTTTTTTATTTTTTTTAATATTAGCTGAGTTAAAGCTGAAATAACACTGTTTCTAGAAAATATTTTAACAGTATTTTTTTATTCCGTGGATAGAGTATATTTAGGTGTGTTACATTATTCAACTTCACACGAACTTCTCTTAAAATTGAAATGTGAAAGTAGGTTTTCAATAATGTTTTACAAAAACGAAGCCCACGCCGATGCCCACTTGACAAAGCCTATGAACTTCGAGGATTTGCGGCGAACTGTTGGTAATCTATTAGCGTAGCCCTATTTTCTAAGGATAAAGTCCTCGAGCATTCTCTTGGCTATATCGTCAGGATATTGTCGGGGGGGAGATTTCATAAAGTAAGCTGAGGATGCTGTAAGGGCTCCACCAATACCCCGATCCATAGCCAGTTTAACACACCTTATCGCATCTATTACCACGCCCGCGCTGTTGGGGGAGTCCCAGACCTCGAGTTTGAGTTCGACGTTGAGGGGCACATTTCCAAAGCTCGTCCCCTCGAGGCGAATATACGCCCATTTCCTGTCCGTCAACCAAGGAATATAGTCGCTGGGTCCGATGTGAACGTTTTCTGGGGCGATATCGTAGTCGAGCTGGGAGGTTACAGCATTAGTCTTTGAGATTTTCTTTGACTCCAGCCGCTCGCGC
>CAZDSM010000061.1:0-1791 GCA_964508205.1 Candidatus Hydrothermarchaeota archaeon
CGAAGGAGTTGACCTTCAGTTTCTTCTCGTAAGGATAATCGCCACTGTATCCTACGGGAACCCTTGCTTCTTGAATTATCTCGCAGACTGTTATCCTTGGTTTGTCTATTATTGGGACATCCTCTGGGATGAATTGATTGGGATTTTCTCCTGCGTTGGGAATCAAGGTTACGCCTACTGGTGGGAACTCTAAATCAGTATTTTTTATAAAGGTTTTAGCTATTTGCTCCCAGTCCCATTTAGGTCTTAAAAGTTGTCGTTTCACCAATCGTTTAGTCATATTTATTACCCCCTATCACTTACTCGTAAATCGCAAGGATCGCCTCTACTGGACACAGTGAAAGACATGACCAGCAGTCTATACATTCTTTATAATTCGTGCCCACGGCTTTGAGCTTTCCATTTATTCTTTCCATCTCCCACACACCCGTGGGGCATACTTCAGCACAGATATTGCAACCAGTACACTTGTCGTGATCACATCCCCAGTCCCACTCTTTAATCTTCCATATGGCCATATAAATTAATTATAATATCTTCATACTTAAATTTTTTTTGGAAAATAGGCAGCGAAACAATGTTTCTTTTATTTTGTGAGGGTGAATCTTCCTAGAGATGGGCAACGGCGAACTCAAGGATGTCCATAATCTTAATTTTAGGCTCGTAGATTTTCTCGTTAATAGTCATTTTAAACCGCTCGTATACCGCTGGGCACGCGGTGAGAAGCACCTTCGCCTCAGTGGCCTCGGCTTCTTTCAGCACCGGTATGGACATCTCATGAGACAGGTCTAAATTAGTCCTCCTTATACCACCGCCCGAACCGGGGCAGAGGGAAAATTTTTTGTTATGCTCCATCTCCACCATCTCAACTCCAGGTATGCTCTTTATTATTGTTCTCGGTTCATCAGTTAAATTTTCTCCAGAACCCCATCCTCTGGAGAGATAACAGGGGTCATGATAGGTGACCATGCCTTTGAAACTTTTATTAAACTTTATTCTGCCATCTTCTACTGCTTCAGCTATTACCTTCAGCACATGAACTGTCTCGAAGGGCAACTCTACCACCTCTGGCCAGCCCCGCCTCATAACGGCTAAGCAACATGGACAGTAGGGTGCTACTCTTTTCACACCTTTAGCCTTTAGCCCTTCCACGTTCTTCTCCACCTCGGCTGCAAACTCTTCACCTCTTTCACCTAAAACATAAGGAGGGAAGCCGCAGCACCACTCGTCAGTTAGAATTGTGAAAGGGATATTTGCAGCTTTAAAGAGCCTTACTGCTCCCTGGGCCATTGGCTTCGCTTTGTAGGCGAGTTCGCAACCGACAAAGAAGGCGAGCTCTGCCTTTTCAGGAATTTCAATATCCAGCGGTATCCAGTCATTTCTTTCTTCCATAGGAAGGCCAAAGGGATTGTGCACCTTCTCAAGGATTTCCAAGGCTTCATCGATTTTATCCTGCGGTCCATAGCCCAGTTCCCGCATAGTGGCGCGAATATCGACCCAGAGCTCTTGGCAGTGAATGCCCACTGGGCAGACCGCGCCGCAGCGCCCACAGGTGCTGCATTTGTAGAGTTCGTCCGCAAATCTTTCGAGCTCCTCATCAGCAATTTTTTTCGGACCAAGTAGTCGGGCTCGTAACCCATGAGTAGCCTGAATAAAATCCTTGTACTGCCTTATCTTATCCATGGGGGTGTTTACGTAGTCATCAACAGCTAAAACCACCGAACACCATTCTGCGCAGAGGCCGCATCTCGTGCAGGCGTCAAGCTCTATTAGCTGTCTCTTGCTCAGATT
>CAZDSM010000062.1:0-3501 GCA_964508205.1 Candidatus Hydrothermarchaeota archaeon
CATTCCAATACCTGCTCTATCGAGGCCATGGCTCATGTAGAGCTTCCCCTTTACGGCGTTCAGTTCCACCCCGAGGTGGAGCACACCCCACGAGGCCCTGAGATTTTCAAGAATTTTCTTAGGAAATGTGGCCTGTAATACTTTCACAGCCCTCGCGCAAACTTTTTTTAGGTTATATTCCTTTTAAGGGATAGATGCAAATTTTCGACTCATCTCAGAGCCGAGGAGATTCTCTGTGCGTCTTGTGCAGGGGGGCTAAGTTGCTCTGCGGGAAAAGGAGCTGCCCGGTACTGGTGAAGTACTATGCCAGTGAAAAGATAATGCCCCTCATAGACGGCTTTGAATTAAATGGGGCATCGCCCCCAGGGGTTTTTGTCGGGAGGATGGGCTACCCAAAAGTCAACATCGGTCCCCTGATTTCTCCGTTGCATGGCGAAACCTCTTATCTCGATCTCCCGGAGCTATGGGGGGATAAAAGCATGGAGGACATTGTTTCTTTTCGTTTCCAGTTGGTCAGAGGGAAATACAGGGTTAATGCCATTGAACCCAACCGTGGGGGGAGGATCCTTGACCTAACCAGGGAGCTCGCCCTGTGCAAGAATTCAGCGGAGGTCGAAGCGAGCTTTGTAAAGAAACCCTTGGGTAGGATAGCCCTTGACGATGAGGTACAGCCCTACGGTCCCTCTGCGCCCCTCCTCAGCATGGAGCTGGGAACCTTGAAGACAGATAGGGACATTGAAAAGGCCCATTATGACTTCGATTTGAAGGCTGGTGATGCTGCATTAGTTCTCTATGGGAAAGGGGCCTTTGTAACTAAAATCCAGCGGGCCTTCAGCGTGGGGTGCTTCGGGGTTGAGAAAAACCGGCGTCTGGTTCCGACGAGGTGGAGCATTACCGCTGTCGATGACGTGATCTCCAAGTCATTGGTGGAGGAGATCAAGGACTATCCGACTATTGACGAGTACCGGGTCTATGAGTCCTGGAGGCTGGACAACAGGTTCGCCGTTATAATGGCCCCCTTTAGCTGGAGCTACGAGCTCGTCGAGGCGTGGTATCCCAACACGGTATGGAACCCCACTGGCAAGAAGATAGTGATTTACGCGAGCCATGAGGGCTATCACGGCAGGAGCAAGTACGCGGATATAGGGGGCTGCTATTATGCCGCTAGGCTGGCTGTTGGTGAAGCGTTAAGGAAGGAGGGAAAACAGGCGTGCGTTGTTATCCTTCGGGAGGCTCACCCAGGGTATATCATGCCAGTTGGCGTTTGGAACGTTCGCGAGAATGTGAGGAACGCCATGCGGCAGACCCCCCTGAAGTTTGAGTCTCTCAAGGAGGTTTTCAAATACGTTTCCATGAGGCTGGAGATACCGGGGGAGAGGTGGATAACAAAATCCGAGATATTGAAGCGAGTCCTGTATCAGCGGAGGCTGGAGGACTACTTAAAATGAAGGTCAGGGAAGTAACATGTAAAACTGCCCTAAGTCCTTCGCGTCTCCCGGGTTATGACTATGCTTTGAATCCATATCGCGGCTGCCAGCACGCCTGCGTATACTGCTTCGCCCCATCGGTTTTAAGAGAGCTCCGCGAGTGGGGGAGCTTCGTTGATATCAAAGTAAACCTTCCGCGGGTCCTTTCCCAGGAGGTGAAGAAGCGCAGGAAAGGCGTTGTGGGCATTTCAACGGTTACCGATGCATACCAGCCCATTGAGAGGCGGTATCGATTAACTAGGTCATGTCTAAAGCTATTGCTGAAGCACGACTTTCCCGTAGTTATTCAAACCAAGTCCTCCCTCGTGTTGAGAGACCTGGATTTGATTAAAAAATTCTCAACGGCGGAGGTGGGCTTTACCATCACCGCCTACGATAACGAGCTTGCCAGGGAATATGAACCTTATGCCTCTGGGGTTGAGGAGAGGTTCGGGGCTCTGGAGAGGATTATAAATGAGGGAGTTAGAACCTGGGTATTCATAGGCCCCATAATGCCCCACATCACCGATGAGGGCTACGGTCTTGAGGGGTTAATATCAAGACTCGCGGATTTAGGGGTAGCAGAAGTAATCGTTGACAGGCTTAATTTCAGGCGGGGGGTAAGGGAGAAGGTAATGCTATTCATAGAGGGGCACTATCCAGAGCTTCTGGAGAGGTATAGCAATTTAAACGACTCTTACTTCGATAGGGTAAAGGGCGAGATAGCGGGGCTGTGTAAGGAAAACGCCATGAAGTGCACCCTGCATGGTGATTAATCTTTTATATTAGTTTCTAAAAAGCTTTAAAGGTGAAAGCGGATAAGATAGAGGAAAAATTCGGAGATAAATACGAGGGCATTTTTTCGTCACTGAGAGGCAGGGTATATGAAAGCTCAGGAGGGAGTTAAGGGAGGAGCTTGGCAGGGATTTCACAGATACCGCTATAGATGAGTATATTCATAAACGTCTGAGTCTCGGGGGGGCTTACTCCACTGCTTTTGAAAGACGGCCTAGAGGAGATAATGTTAATCGGCAGTGGGCAGCCTGTTTATGTCTACGATAAGGAGAAAAGCATGCAGCCCACTGATATCATCCTTGATGAAAATGAGATTAGGGAAATAATCCAAAAAATAGTGAAGTACTCCGGGCGCCAGTTCCCTTTTCCTCGAGGATCTTGCAGTACTTCGCTGCTACTGGAACAGAGATACCCATCTCTCTAGCTAACCCCGAGATGTCAATTTCTTTTTTCGCGAGGATTCTCAGCATCACGTCTTACTGCTGAGGTTTTGAATATTGAGAAGAATTTTACCTTTATAGATAATAAATCTTATCCATAACGTTTAGTTTATATGGTCTTGAAATCTAGGGGGGGGGATAGGAGGTCCTGCCCATGCATATTTCTGACGGCATATTAACTGCTAAGTGGATAGTGATATGGTACGCGGTAGCCGTTTTTTTCCTTGCCCTGGGGGCAAGGGAGATAAAGAAACATAGCCAGGAAAATCCGGAGTATATTCCAAAAGTAGCTCTCATGGGGGCTGCGGTCTTTATTATATCTGTCTGGCACCTTCCGGTGCCTTTGACGGGTTCGAGTTCTCATCCTATAGGCACTCCCCTGGCGGCGATACTGATAGGCGGGTTTCCAACAGTGGTTGTGAGCACTATTGGCTTATTCTTTCATATGTTTCTGGCCCATGGCGGGCTGACGACCATCGGGGCAAACACCATAAGTATGGGAATAGTCGGAACTTTCATGGGACTCCTCACCTATAAGGCTCTTCGGGGGACGGGGACGAGGCGCTGGACGGCCGCCGGGTTCGCGGGCCTCATAGGCGATATTTCAGTTTACGCAGCTACTTCCATGATGCTGGCGCTGTCTCTGGCTAGCAGTGGCAACGTCATCGGGCTGTGGAAGGTCTTCATGCTGGGCTTTGCGCCAACCCAGTTGCCCCTGGCTGTGCTGGAGTTCGGCTTTACCGCTGGAGTTGTCCATCATATCGCGGGCAAAAGACCTGAGCTGTTAAAGAAACCAGTTG
>CAZDSM010000063.1:0-3726 GCA_964508205.1 Candidatus Hydrothermarchaeota archaeon
GGGGCTTAGAGAATTGCTCTTATGAAGTTCCTCGACCTTCATGTGCATTCCTCCCTTTCCACAGGAAGGGACACCCCTGAGAAGATGCTCGAGCAGTCTAGAGTTCTTGGCTCTGAGATCGGCCTTTGCGACGGCGTTAAAGGGGAATGGCCCTCCGGAATCGAGATTCATGCCGAGCGGAAAAAGGATTTAAAGGCGAAACTCAGGGAAACCCTTGAATATACCCTGATTCATGGGGGTGATTATAACATCAACAGGCTCGCGGTGGCTGACAAACGAGTGGACATCTTGGCTCATCCAAACCTGGAGAGGCGGGACTCTGGGGTGGACAGCATCATCGCCAGGGCTGCCGGTGAAAACAAAGTCGCCATCGAGGTCAATCTGGGCAGGGTTATAAACTCATGGGGATTGAACAGGGTCTACGTGATTAGGAATATCCACAGATATTTAATGCTAGCCAGAAAATATAGCATGCCATTAGTCGCTACTACGGGAGCGAAGTCCTTCATCGAACTCAGGGGCGGCGAGGGGGTGCATCATTTGCTGAGGCTTATGGGCTTCGAGGAAGAGGAGGCAATTAACGCCATGTATGAAGTTCCGATTAAAATACTGGGGGGTGAGTTAAAATCAAGATGAAGGGGCTTCCGTCGTCGCTGAGGAGTAAGAAGAGGTATCTCGCCTTCATGGTGTACAGCGATGAGCCCGTGGCGAGGGATGAAGTGATAAAAGCAATCTGGAGAGAAGCCCTTGGCTTCCTCGGTGAGAACACAGCAAGCGAGCTGGAGATGTGGGTCTTGGACTACGACGAGGACAAAAAGGAGGGCTTCCTGGTTTGCGGGCATAAACAGGTGGGGCGAATGAAAGCAGTATTAACCCTCGTTAGCTCCTTAAAGGATAAGCGTTTTTTAGTCCATCCCCTGGGCGTTTCTGGCACAGTAAAGGCTTTAAATAGGAAGTTCTTAAATAGGTAATATTATTGACGTAGATTGAAAGGAGGCTTAGTTAATGCAACCAATGCCCAGCATGGGTTATGACAGGGCTATCACAGTTTTCAGCCCCGACGGCAGGCTGTTCCAGGTGGAGTACGCCCGGGAAGCCGTGAAGCGGGGGACCACTTCTCTCGGGATAAGATATAAGGACGGCGTGGTCCTCGCTATAGACAAGCGCATCACGAGCAGGCTTGTCGAGGCCGAGTCTATCGAGAAGATTTTCCATGTGGATGCGCATATTGGCGCTGCCACCTCGGGATTGGTAGCCGATGCCAGGGTACTGATAGATCGTGCAAGGGTGGAGGCCCAGACGAACAGGATAACCTATAACGAGCCCATTGCCATTGAAATCCTGGCGAAGAAGATTTGTGATTTCAAGCAACTATATACGCAGCATGGCGGAGTTCGCCCCTTTGGCTTAGCACTGCTGATAGCGGGGGTAAACAACGCGCCGAGGTTATTCGAAACCGACCCCAGCGGCGCCCTGATAGAGTATAAGGCAACCGCCATCGGCATGGGAAGGACGACTGCCATGGAAATCTTCGAGGAAAAATACATGGACGACCTGAATAGAGATGCGGCAATAAATTTGGCCCTAGCGGTGATGAATGAGATAACGGATGGAAAGCTAAGCGGTGAAACAGTTGAAATGGCCCTCATCGAGTTGAAGACAAAGCAATTTAGAAAGCTGACGCAGGAAGAAGTAGAAGAGCACATCTCTAAAATCAAGGAGTCCTCCAAAAAGTCGGAGGAGTGATACTCCTTGGTCAGCCTGGAAGAGGCGGTCATCGCCAGGCTTGAGACCCACGGCGAGCACTACGAAGTCCTCGTTGATTCAGACCTTGCCCTGGACCTCAAGAGAGATGATGACGTCGATATTACCCGGGTTTTGGCTGCCGAGACCATCTTCAAGGATGCCAAGAAGGGCGAGAAGGCCTCAGAAGAACACATGCAGGAGATATTTGGGACTGACGACCCTCTCGAAATAGCTAAAAAAATAATTAAAAAAGGTGATATCCAGTTTACCACCGAGCAAAGGAGGAAGATACTGGAAGCGAAGAGAAATAAGATAATTGCACTAATATCCAAAAACGCCATTAACCCTCAGACAGGAACCCCTCATCCATCGCGTAGGATTGAGCGCGCCCTGGAGGAGGTGCGATTCCGGGTGACGCTGTCGAAAACCGCGGAGGAGCAGGTTCAGAAAGCTGTAAAGGTCATTCGCCCAATCCTGCCTGTGAGATTCGAGATACATACAGTCGCAGCTAAAATTCCCGGACAATACGCGGGAAATGCCTACTCCGTGTTAAAGGGCTATGGTGAAGTTAAGAAGGAGGAATGGCAGAAGGATGGTTCGTGGATAATTCTCATGGACTTGCCCGCGGGCATTGTCGAGGAATTTCTCAGCGAACTAAATTCCCTGACCAAGGGCGAAGTTGAAACAAAAATAATTAAGAAGGATTGAAGGATGCCAGAAAAATTATCTAGGAAGATGGTCTTACCAGGAGAGCTGGTAGCCAAGGGCCCCATAAAGCTTGGGGACGGCGTTTACAGGGAAGGAGAACAGATATACGCCGCCATAATGGGATTGCTCGACCACAAAAAGGACTTTATCCGCGTGATCCCCCTTACAGGTAAATACATTCCCCATGTGGGCGACTACGTCATAGGCGTGGTCATGGACGTCATGTTCTCAGGTTGGGAGATCGATATAAACTCGGCCTACAATGGAATACTAAATGGGCGGGATTACATCAGTGACATCGATATTTTCCAGACGAGCTTGGTCAAGATCTTATCCCCTGGCAGCATGATATTCGCTTGCGTGCGCGAGATAACCCCTACGAAAAAAGTATATATAACCATGACCGATAATGGGGCGCGCGTCCTCAGAGGTGGAAGATTTTTAACTATTAACCCGACGAGGATTCCTCGGCTGATAGGGAAGAAGAGCTCCATGATATCCATGATAAAGAGAGAGGCGCAGTGCACAGTATTGGTCGGACAGAACGGACGGGTCTGGCTCAATGGAAAGCCTGAGATCATGGCAATCGCAGCGAGGGCTGTGGAGAGAATAGAGAAGGAAGCCCAGATACCAGGGCTTACTGATAACATTAAGAAAATGATCATTGAAGAGAGGGAAAAATTATGAAGAAAGTTGGAGAACCCGAGAAGTTCATAATCAAGGGTAAAAGGTTGGATGGAAGAAATCCGGATGAGATGAGAGAGGTTAAAATAAAGGCCGGAGTGCTCAAACGGGCAGATGGTTCGGCTTACCTTGAATGGGGTGGTAATAAGGTAATTGCGGCCTGCTACGGCCCCCGAGAGGTTCATCCAAGGCACCTTTCCAGGAGCCATAAAGCCATCTTGCGATGCGTCTACAACATGGCGCCTTTCTCTGTCAACGACAGGAAGAGACCCGGACCGGATAGGCGGAGCACAGAGATATCTAAGGTCACCCGCCAGACCCTTGAGCCCGTTATCTTCACCAATTTGTTTCCGAGGACAGCGATAGATGTTTTCATTGAAATATTGCAGGCCAACGCTGGTACGCGATGCACGGGTATCACCGCTGCCTCCGTGGCTTTGGCGGATGCCGGCATACCTATGCGCGATCTAGTACCCGCGTGCGCCGCGGGCAAGGTGGGGGGTGAAATTGTCCTCGACATGTTCGACGTAGAAGATAACTACGGCGAGGCCGACCTTCCAGTAGCCATAATGCCGAAGAGCGGTGATA
>CAZDSM010000064.1:0-3156 GCA_964508205.1 Candidatus Hydrothermarchaeota archaeon
CGCGGAATCCATTTTAGACGCGCGGCCTACATGGCCCTGAGGCGCATAATGGAGGCTGGAGCAAGGGGTGTCCAAATCGAGATTTCTGGAAAGCTGACCGGGGATAGGTCAAAGTCCATGAAGTTCACTGACGGTTACCTCAAGCACTGCGGTGACCCAGCCCTCATGTACGTCCGGAGGGGCGTTGCTCAGGCCTCTCCTAAACCAGGGGTCCTGGGGGTGAAGGTCATGATCATGCCGCCTGGCGTTGTGCTGCCGGACGACATTGAGATCCATGAGGTGGAGGGGGGTAAGGAGAAGACTGAGGAGCTTGGTAAAATAGTTGAGGGCAAAGAAGCCCCTAAGGCGAAGAAGCCCAAACCTGATAAGGTGAAGCGCAAGAAGGCCAGAAAGAAAAAAGAGAAGAAACCAGCGGAAGAGCTTGGTAAAATAGTTGAGGGCAAAGAAGCCCCTAAGGCGAAGAAGAAAAAGGTAGAAAAGAAGGAAAAACCCGCAAGTAAGAAGGAAAAGATAAAAAAGCCCAAGAGGAAAAAGAAAAGTGGCGATACTGAGAAGTGAGGAGATCAGGGACTTATCCGGTGAGGATATGGAGGAAAAAATAAAAGAGTTGAGAAATGAATTATTACGTGAGAAATCTATGATAGCATCAGGTGGAGCGCCTGAAAATCCCGGGAGGATAAGAGAGATTAAGCGCACAATAGCGAGAATCCTGACTATAAGGAAGGAAGGAGCAACCAAATAGATGGCAGTTTGCGAAGTCTGTGGTCTGCCTAAAGAACTCTGCGTATGCGAGGACATCGCCAGGGAAATACAGAAAATCAAGGTCTACACTACGAAGCGTAAATTCGGGAAGCTGATGACCGTTGTCGAGGGCATCGACGGCAAGAGCATAGATTTGAAGGAGCTTGTTAAAACCCTGAAAACAAAATGCGCCTGCGGCGGAACCTTAAAAGACAAGCGCATCGAGTTGCAGGGCGACCAAAAGAAACGGGTCAGGGACATGCTCCTTCGAATTGGCTTCTCCCAGGAGCTTATTGAACTCCAATAGAATTGCAGAGGAACCGGGCAAGCAACCATCGCAATGACAGTTAGGATAAGGCATCGAGACATTCCTAAGCATGAGTTAATCGGTCTTGAGTGCGAAATCACATCAGCGACGGATCCTACTCATATAGGCAAAAAAGGCGTCATAGTCGATGAGACTATGAACACCCTTGTTATTGCTGAACGCAGTGGTGAGAAGCGGATTCCCAAGGGAAACGTTATCCTTATGCTGAGGATTAATAAGGAAGAAGTGTTAATCCATGGGAAAAGATTAATAGGAAGACCTGAAGACAGGGTGAAGAACAAATGAAGGACATTGGAATAGACGTTAAGCCGCCCGAGAAGGAGTGCAGCGACCATAACTGCCCCTTTCACGGTTCGCTGAAGGTTCGCGGGCAGATAATCGGTGGAGTAGTGGCCAACGATAAGATGAAGGGCACAGTAGTGATTAGGAGGGACTACTACCGCTATCTTAAGAAATACGAGAGGTCTGAGAAGAGGAAGTCCAGATTGCCGGCCCATAACCCCACATGCATAAACGCTAAAGTCGGCGATATGGTGAGGATAATGGAGTGCCGACCCTTGAGCAAGGCTACGAACTTCGTGGTTATTGAGAAAATGGGGGGTGTTTAGAGTGCAGGGCGTTAAAGCTAACATCGTCCGCTCCCTGCCCTCTGGCGCGCGCATCGAGTGTATCGACAACTCAGGAGCCAAGGTGATTGAGATTATCTCGGTAATCGGATACCGTGGCGTGAGGCGCAGAATGCCCAAGGCGGGTGTCGGCGACTTGGTTGTGGCGAGCGTGAAAAAAGGCATCCCAGAGATGCGGAAACAGAAGGTGAATGCCGTCGTTGTGAGGCAGAAGAAAGAGTACAGGAGGCCTAATGGGTTGAGAGTTAGCTTCGAGGACAACGCTGTGGTCATAACCAATGAGAATGGTGAGCCAAAGGGCTCGGACATTAAGGGCCCTGTCGCCAAGGAGGCGGCTGAGCGCTGGTCCAAGATTGCCAGTTTAGCGAGTATCGTGATATGAGGTGTGTCGATGAAATCGAAGCATCCTAGGAAACAGAGGAAGGCCCTTTACAACATCCCCCTCCACAGGAGGAAGACCCTTGTGGTGGCGTTGCTGGACGAAAAGTTGAGATCCAAGAATAAGAAGCGCTCATTGCCGATAAGGAAGGGCGATACTGTGCAACTGATGTGGGGGGATTTCAAAGGCCACAAGGGAAAGGTGGTCAAGGTAAATCTAAAGAGGGGAAGGATCTTCGTTGAGGGCATAACTGTACAAAAGGCCGATGGCAGTGAAAGATTTTATCCTGTGCATTCCTCAAACGTTAAGATAGTTAAGCTAATGAAAAAGGACGAGAAGAGGAATGCGTCAATAAAGAGGTCGAGTCCATGAAGCGTCACATGAAAAGACTAGCAGCCCCGAGGACCTGGAGCATCCCCCGGAAGAAGAAGGTTTGGGTGGTTAAGACCGCCCCCGGCCCACATAAGACTGAGGAGTCAGTCCCCCTCCTCGTGGTGGTTAGGGATCTCTTAAAATACGCGTCGACCGGCAGGGAAGCTAAGAGAATACTTAGAGAGGGGCAGATAGTTGTGGACAAGAAGGCCAGGAAGGATTACAAGTTCCCAATCGGGCTGGCGGACATAGTCGAAATCCCTGCCTTGAAGGAGAGAAAGATCGTCCTCTACGATGGGCGGGGCAAGATAATCCTTAAGGAGATATCCCTCAAGAACTCTAAGGCCAAGCTATGCAAGATAGTGGATAAGACCCTCGTGGATGGCGGAAAAGTCCAGCTGAACCTTCACGATGGACGTAACCTCTTATTGGATCCGAAGGATGATGTATATAAGGTTAAGGACAGCATTCTATTTGACCTAGAAAAAAAAGCGGTTAAGGGGCATTACCGGTTTAAAGAGGGCAGCACGGCCCTAATTACGGGCGGAAAGCACACATCCAGAATAGCGAAGATTAAGGAGATACGGATAAACCGCGGACCTGGAGCCAATACCGTCGTCATGGAGGACAAGGATGGCGAATTCCAGACGATAGATGGATACGTATTCGTCGCGGGAGACAAGAAACTAGCGATACCTGGGGTAGGGAAA
>CAZDSM010000065.1:0-5803 GCA_964508205.1 Candidatus Hydrothermarchaeota archaeon
GGACCTCATGGTGGTCGACACTTATCTCCGAAATCCTCACCTTCTTCAGCTCCTTTCTCTCGCCAAGGAGACCGACCACGAGGACTCTGCCGTCTTCATCCTTGACCAGCACTGCCGCATCCATTATCTTCTCTTTTTTTCCGCCTCTAAGCAGATAAACCCTTGATTCGCACATATTACTTCTAACTTCAATGCTAAATAATATATACTCTTTCAGGGTAATTCTGGGTAAAATGGGCGCTATTCTGGCAGAGGACAAAGTCTTAATCGATGACGAGCCCACCGTAACCAGGTTGCATCAGAAGGGGTTCGGGAAGCGCATACAGGGGAAGCTCGAGCTCTCCCTGCTGGAGGCCTTATTTCTTCTGGAGAGGGATAGTATTAAAGTTCTGAAGAAGGGCAGGAAATGCCTTCCAAAAGACATCCTGGGGAGGGTAGACGAGGAGGAGTTCCTCCTCAGGTACGGGGTTTACAAAGACTTACGCGAGAGGGGTTATATAGTGAAGACGGGCTTCAAATTCGGTGCACATTTTCGCGTCTACGAACGGGGCGATAGCCTAGGGGAGCATTCACGATACCTCGTGCACGCGGTCAAGGAGAATAGTATTCTAGCTTTTCCTGAGCTTTCCAGAGCAGTTAGACTTGCACACGGTGTAAAGAAAACCATAATATTTGCTGTGGTCGATGACGAGGGGGACACAACTTATTACAGCGTTGAAAGGATAACACCGTAGGATGATAACATGCCAGCTAATGATTTCGTTGTTACGCCCTGGGAGGTTACGGGTAAGGTAGACTATGAGAAGCTCGTGGAGCGATTCGGCACGCAAATCATCGATGACTCCCTGCTGGAGAGGATTCGCAGGCACGCGGGCGAGTTGCATTTCATGCTCAGGAGGGGGATATTTTACTCCCACCGTGACCTGGGAGGGATAATGAATGAGCACGAGAAGGGAAACGAGTTCGTCCTTTACACCGGTCGCGGACCTAGTGGTAGCACACACCTCGGCCACCTCATGCCCTGGATATTTACGAAGTACCTTCAGGATAGCTATGGTGCCAAGCTGCTCTTCCAGCTCACAGACGATGAGAAGTTCCTTTTCAACGAGGCCATGAGCCATGAAGATACGAAGAGATACGCCTATGAGAACGCCCTTGACATCATCGCTTTGGGTTTTGATGCGAAAAAGACCGAGATTTTCCTGGACACCGAGTATATAACCCCCCTTTACGAGATAGCCCTACGGGTGGCGAAACGCGTCACTTTTTCTACTGCTAAAGCGGTCTTCGGCTTCAAAAACAGCACCAACATAGGAAGTATATTCTTCACCAGTATTCAAAGCGTCCCAGCCTTTCTTGAGTCCCAAAGGCAGGGCAGAGGAGTGCCATGCCTCATACCATGTGCGATAGACCAGGACCCTCATTTCCGCGTAACCCGCGATGTCGCCTCGGCTCTGGGGTATCCGAAACCAGCGCTGATACACTGCAAGTTCTTCCCTTCCCTCGCTGGTTCGGATAAGATGTCAGCCTCAAAGACCGAAACCAGCATCTTCACAACCGACACTCCGGAGGTGGCAGGAGATAAGATAATGAATGCATTCACCGGCGGGGGGGCGGCAGTCAGGGAACAGCGCGAGAAGGGCGGCAAACCAGTGGAATGCTCTATCTACCAGTATTATTACTACGTCTTCGAGGAGGACGATGAGAAAGTAGCGGAGCTCAGCAGGAAGTGTAAGGAGGGGGAGATGATCTGCGGCGAGTGCAAGGCGCTGCTGGCGGAGAGGGTGAAGGCTTTCCTGAGGGCGCACCAGAGAAACAGGGAGAAGGCGAAGGACAGATTAGAGGAGTTCATGCTCAGGGATTAACACAAACCTTTAAGAAAGTTAGGTAGCTCTTTTTCAATTGTGATAATCGTCAGGTATGGGGAGATAGGGCTCAAGTCTAAAGGTACTAGGTCGACCTTCGAGCGTAAGCTGATAGAGAACATTAAAGCAGCCCTCGACAACGGCGGGGTAACCAGGGAATATGGGCGGATATATGTGGAATCAGATTCTAGGGAGGATGCGGTAAAAGTTGCGAGGGTCTTTGGCGTGGTCTCGACTTCGGTGGCGGTTAAAGTCAACGCAGAGCTGGAGGAACTTCTTGAGAAGGGCGTGGCCTACGCAAAGAAAAGGATAAAAGCGGGGCAGAGCTTCGCTGTCAGGGCACGGCGTGTGGGAAAGCACAGTTACACGAGCATTGAGTTAGCTAGGGAGCTGGGTGCGAGGATAGTCGAGGTCACAGGGGTGGGGGTGAATCTCAGCAACCCCGAGGTTGAGATTCATGTCGAGGTCAGGGATAGGGACGCTTATATCTATGATGAGGTGATCAGGGGTGTCGGGGGGCTGCCCTTGGGCACCCAGGGCAAGGCTTTGGCCCTAATAAGCGGGGGCATAGACTCTCCCGTAGCGGCGTGGATGATGATGAAGCGCGGCGCGGATATAATCGCATTGTTCATGGATCCTTCACCCCTCGTGGACGAGCGAACAATAAAAAGAGCGATGGCTTCCATCGAGAAGCTCACAGCATGGAAAAACGAGGCGGTAAAGACGTATATCGTTCCATATGGAGAAGTCCTCATCGAGCTGTTGAAGGCTGAGGATGCGAAGCTCGGTTGCGTGCTGTGCAAGCGGGCTATGTACCGAGCTGCCCAGTTAATCGCCGAGCAGGAAAAAGCAAAGGCGTTAATAACTGGGGAAAGCCTGGGCCAAGTAGCGAGTCAGACCATGGAGAACCTCGCTGTGATAGACGATGCAGTATCCATGCTGGTTTATCGTCCACTAATCGGCTATGACAAGGAAGAGATAATCCAGATTGCAAAGGAGATAGGTACGTACGAGATTTCTATCATGCCCGCGAACTGCTGCCTCGGGCCGCCCCGTTACCCCGAAACTAAGGCGACCCTTGGAAGAGTGAGAAAGGCTGAGGATGAAGTGGATGCCCTGCGTCTGGTCGGGGAAATGTGTGAGCGGGCGAGGATGATCGAAGTGGGAAAAGTTTAAATCATTCCTTTAGAAAGTAGATTGAGGAGGAAACAAATTGGAAGTAAAACTGGCCCTCGCCATTGGAGTTGGATTGCTCCTTTTTACCACTTATTACCTCGAGAAGCAGGTCCCCCGGGAGCAGATTTTCTGGGGGTTCGTGGGGGTTGGAATAGCCTTGGCCGTCCTCTCGGTCTACACTGTAGCTAAGAGAATCCCGTCTTACGATTATTTCATAACCTTCGCGGTTTTGTTCATTCTCCTTGCGGTTTTGTACTTCGAAGAAGAGGGGAAAGTAGAAGCAGAAGTTGGGTCGAAAAAAAAACGCAAAAAGAAATCTAAGAAAAAAGAGGAATAACATCTATTTCAAAACCAGTCGTTGGCATGCTCAACCCCCAGTTATTCAACACCTCGGGATTCACCTCACCGATGAAGCCGATATTCTTGTTTTTCAACAATATTTTCGCGGTTCTTCCTGATATAAAACTCGGGTGTTCGGCAGCATTTAATTTAAATTCTACGCCCAGGTTTGAAAGAATTGCATCGAGGGCAGAAGACATGTCCTCGTACCCTGCCTTTACGTCTGAAAGCACGCAGGCGAGTTTTCTGACGTTCATCGCCCTGGTCTCGGCTTTTGCATCCGGTTTCACAACGTCGCCGACCTCGAATATCCTCTGAGGATACTCGACGTGCTGGTTGTAAGTGAGGAACTCCAACAAGCTCGGCATCAACCAGTTGCGCATAGCGCTCCAGTTGGCGCTGACTGGATTAGCGATTTCGCAGACATCCGCCTTCTTGAGGAGCATCTTATCGAAGAGAGCTTCCTTGTTGGTGAGGGAGAAAGTGAGGATTTCCTGGTAGCCCAAGCCCACTACCAGCTCGCGGAGGGTTTCTGAGAAGTCCTCTAAGGGATCAATGCCCCCGATGGTCGGAAGCCTTGGGGGATGGGGAGTGATATTGTTCAGCCCATAGGCGATAGCGATGTCCTCTATGACGTCCCGCTCATGGAGGATATCGTTCCTGTAGGCAGGGTACTCCAGGAGGATTTCGCCGTCAGCCTTCGCGGCCATGTATCCCGCTTTCGCAAGGAGGGAGGTCATCTCATCCTCCTTCAAGTCCAGACCCAGGGTCCTTCTGGCGTAATCAGTGTTAACTCGGAATTTTTTAGGGCTCAAATCAGGGGTTACAATCCTCTCTTTCGGATAAATTACCTCGACGCTCTGAATCCAGCCCCCCCTCTCGGCTAGCGCTGCTACAAGGACGTTTAAAGCGATGGACAGCCTCTTGACCTCCATGCCGGTGAGCTCGATGAATAGGTTCTCAGTATCTACAGTGACCTTGCCGGTGTAGCTGGAGTTGATTATGGGTGGAATGGAGAGCACGTTATCTGCGGAGTCGATCATCAGAGGATACTCCGGATAGCGGTTAATCAATGGGCCATATTCTATACCCTTGGGATGGCGTTGGAGAATTTCCCTCGGCGTCATCTCCTCATCGAAGTCCAGGGGAATGAATTTCAATCCCCCGGGCTCAACCGTCGTGTACCTTATAGGAGGCGCTAGTTTGTCGTAGTCGTAAACCCCTATAGCAACCTCCCGCCTATTGCGCCCGTAGGTGAGGTGGATTTTTTCCTGGAGCTGGATAAGTTGCTTAAGGGAGTAATCGCTCAGGGCTACGTCCTTAACCACTGCTCCAAGGGCCTTGGGCCTGACTTTCTCTACCTTACTGTCGATTTTTAGAGCGATACCTGATGGTTCAACACTGAATTTAGTAAGCCCAGCAGGGTCTCCAAGATGCCTCCTGAGCTCGCGGGCTATGCCCTCGACGCTCCATAAATCAGGGCGGTTGGTGTCCTTGATGTCCAGCTTTACCTCATCCCCGTTAAGGGACTCAAGCTCCCCCTTGATATAGAGGACAATCTCCTCCAGCCCCTTCTCCTCGATTTCTCTACCCAACAGGCTTCTAAGGTCACTGAGGGAGCATTCAACCGTGGGCATATTAGAGCACCGCCTTGGACTTCCTGAGCCATTTCAAGTTCTGGGTGAAGAGATAGCGTATGTCCTCAACCCCCAGCTTGAACATCGCCAGCCTATCTATACCAATTCCCCAGGCGATTACGGGAACGTCGATTCCAAGGGGCTTGGTCAGCTCCTCCCTGAAGATTCCACTCCCGCCGAACTCCATCCAGCCGAACTCCGGATGTTTTGCCGAGAGCTGAACAGATGGTTCAGTGAAGGGGTAGTAATCAGGGAAGAACCTCAGCTCCTCCGCTCCTGCGATCTTCTTGGCAAAGATTTCCAGGATTCCGAGGAGATGGCGCAGGTTGAGGGACTCGTCGATGACTATGCCCTCCACCTGATCGAACTCGATGAGATGAGTGGCGTCTAGAACATCGGGGCGGTAGCACCTCGCAACAGCGAAATACTTCCCAGGTATCTCAGGTTTAGCGGCTAATGTTCTTGCTGAGAGGCAAGTTCCATGAGCCCTCGGCATAAGCCTGGTCGCTCTCCTAGGGTCCCAGCGATAGCCCCATCCCCTGCTTCCAGCGACGCCACCCTTGTGGGCTTCCATGACGCCGTCAACTATATCCTTACGCGGGAGCTCGCCGAACTCAGGGTGCTTCAGCTGATATGTGCTCGTCCAGTCCCGGGCAGGATGATTTTGGGGCTGAAACAGCGCATCGAAGTTCCAGAACTCTGTTTCTATCAGGGGGCCGGTCATCTCCATAAATCCCAGCTCCACCAGCTTTTGTTTGACCTTGTTGACAAAGCGGGTGTAGGGCT
>CAZDSM010000066.1:0-7737 GCA_964508205.1 Candidatus Hydrothermarchaeota archaeon
TAATCGTGAAACTGGGTTCCTGAGAAGCGCTGTATAACATTCTCTCTGTCCCCGTCCCGCCAGTCCCCGAAATTCGGCACAATCTCGCCGGACAGGATTTTAACGATGGTGGTCTTCCCGGTCCCGTTTTGGCCTATCAAACCTGTGACCGAGTTCCCCCTGGGATAGGGAAGGCGGAAAAGGCGGAAGGCGTTTTCCCCATACTGGTGCATCATATCTTTCTGGAGCTCCTCCGGTAGGCCGACGATAGAAATAGCTGTGAAGGGGCATTTTTTAGGGCATATCCCGCAGCCGGTGCAGAGCTCCTCGCTTATCCACGCTTTACCCAGCTCCTCCTTTAGCAAGACGCACTCGCCCCCGGTGCGGTTCATCGGACAGAACTTTATGCACTCTAGAGAGCATTTTTTAGGCTGGCACCTATCAGTGTCAATAACTGCTATGCGCATCGGAGAAAAAGCAAAATTTAACGTCTACATTATGTACTCGGTGTTTGAGCGGTCAAAGTCACGAACCATCTCGATAGCTGGGCTGCTTGGGGGCTGCCAATCAGGACCGGGGTGGATGAGTTCTGGCAGGAATCTTTCGAGGTCCTCGGCTAGCTGGGTAATCAGATGCTCCTCGCCGAACAGCTTAAGGCTTATCTTATATGCCACCCCCCTTACGAAGCCCTCGTCTACGTAACCGAGAGAGTGCAGGTATTCATGGAGGAGTATGATAAACGAGTAGGGCTTGTAAAGCTTAGGCCGCGAGCTCCTGATTCGCCTTAGAGGGGTCTTGTTCATCACAATGATGTTCGAGCCGAAAGGATAAAAAGCTCCCACGAAGCCCAATTCACTCCCACCTAGGTCGGCTAGACCCAGGGTAAGGCCGGCTCTACCCGCGTTGTGGGCCTTCCTGACCGCGTGTTTCACAACCTCAAATATGTCCGCGAGGCTCTCCGCTTCCATCAACCGCTCGTTGAAACTCTTTGTCATTTTAATTACTTTAAGTTATTAAAAAAATACCGAGAGAAAGGCTTATTGTTTTATTTCTCCACTTGGGGTGGGCAGCGCATCCAATTGCAGCACCCCTTTGCATCATAGCTACATTCTGCACTTATTATATCTGGATAGAAACGAAATATTGAAAATGCTGTAAGATATCCCCCCACATTTATAGAAATATATGTATTCTTTATAGTATTTAAAAAATTTACTACGCAGAATAGAAGTAGTATTTTTTAAAAAAAATAGGGGGCAAGGGGGAAAAGGAGTTTGGAGGTGGTAATGGGTGGTTGGTTTATCCCCTGCCCCTTCCTCCTGAACTGATGAAGCCAGGAACACAATTCTTACATTTTATCCCGTTCTCGCAGAAGATGCTGGCGGTTTTCAGAAGATTTTCATTTTTTTCGAGGCAGTTCACTATTTCGTCTGCGATGACGGATTCCCTAATAAACAAGGTCTTATGTTTCTTCGAGGCGCGCTGGGCCAAGTCACGATCATGGGTTACGATAAGGCTTTCGAGTCTGCCCGCGATGGCGAGAATATCATCGTCCTCCATATATGTGTCGACATCGCCAATGTGAAGCACCCTTCTGCCGCCGTTCAGCTTCTTCACCTTCTTCGGGATGTTCACGTCCAGGATTATGTCTATCGTCATTCTACTTCGTCCTATTGAATTTCCAGCTCTTTATACCGATGAGCTTTGATATCTTCCTGCTCAACTCCATGAGCTTCGCACCGCTGGCAAATCCTTCGGCAGACATCTCTAACGGCGTTTCTCCGGAGATTAATGAACGGAAGGAGCTCTCGATTTTCAGCCTCTCCATCAGGGGTATGTCAGCACCCTGCCTAACATTTGAGAGCGTATACCTGAACCTGCCTTCCGCGTCGAAATCCACAACCGCTTTGCCGGCGAACTCGCCGTAGTCCAGCTTTGCGAGCCTGAAGGCTGTGGTGGTGCTGGGACTCAGGATCAGGGTCCATTTAAGGCCCGTAGCAGTAGACCATTCCTTAGTCCTATTCGCCATCTTCCGCAGGACTTTGATCCCAAAATTCGTGGCAAACTTGCTCTCATGGACCGCCTCCCCTGTGTGGACCTTCACCATCTCGTTAATGCCGATGTAGCCAATGGCATGAGTGGCATCATCAAGAGAGTAATAGCCCCTGCCGTCACTGCGCTGGTTCAGGAATGGAAGCAACCCTTGTTTTAACCGCCGCTCTATCACTTCTCTCTTTATCATTAGGACGTCCCTCACCATTTCAAGGCGGTCATCCAGTTTTTCAAGGAGTTTGTCATCATCGCCTTCAGCTTCATATGCAGCCCTGGGGAGGTTAATGGTAATTACTCCAAGAGTACCGGCAGAGCTGAGCGTACCAGGCACACTGGAAAAAACAGGAGTTTCAAAGTTATAGGCCGCTTCATGGGCGAGGGAGCAGAATTCCAGGAAATCCTCTTTTTGGAAGTCTTCTTTCCTCGTTGAGTAGCGCGGAGCAGGAATGGAAATCGCCCTTCCAAGGGGATCTCCCCTAGCATAAACCTCTGTCAGCGCTTTCGCCAGGGTTTTTATCTCTCCTTCGAAATCCCCATACGAAGTCCCTATCAGGAATTCCGGGCAGGCGTAGTCCACCTGCACCTCTATATCGCTGAGGGTGTGGATCTGGCTTTCTATTATGAATAAGCGGAGGAGTTCCTTGACCTCCTTGTAATCCAATCCCTTTATGTACGGAGCAAGGAACACGTTGAAATACTTTAAAACCTGCCTTCTCGATACATTGCTCTGGCAGGCATACAGCACCTTTGCGGCCAGTAGGAAGGCAAGCCGGGGATTATTAGCGGGGCCGGTTGTTATTGCCCTTTCTCCGAGACCCACTTCCAGGCCTTTCTCCAGGAACCATCTCAGATCATGCTCTACTGAGTAGGGGCGAGAAACAAAGTAATCCAGGTCATGAATATGTATCTGCCCGCGCATGTGGCCGTCTGCTAGGTGGAGTGGCAGCACCTTGAGGAGGGTGTATTCTTTAAAGATGCTGTCGGCCATGCGGAAATGAAGGCGTTCGGGGTCAGTCGATGACGCGTCCCTGCTCTTGGCCTCAATCAGCGCAGTAGCATCGTAGACCGGCATCCCAAGACGGGTGTAATCAGCCCTGGATTCTTCGAACCCGTGTTCAAGGAGCTTGACATTGACCACTTCCCTGACTAAGGGCGCGGAGGTGAAGTCGAGTTTGAGACGTCGAAGCTCGGCCTCGCTTTCCTTGGCAATAATCTCCGCCAGTTCCCTAGGGAGCCGCGTCTCCTTGAGGAGGGAGGCGGTTATTTTCTTTCTATCAAAGGGCTCGATGGTGTTCCGCGAGGTCCTTACAAGCATGCTGTGGAACCTCTTGTAACGCTCCGCGGCCTCCGGGTGTTTTTTGTACAGCACCTCTAGGGCTGAGTCCTGAATCTCCCTAGTTGATATGCCGTCATATATCCTTTGGGATACCTCAAGGGCGACCTCTGCTGCGGTGAAGAACTCTATCCCTGCCTCCACGCATTCATCTGTTATTACGTTGGGATCGAAGTATTCAAAGTCTCCTGAGGTCTTAACTACTTTCACACCTGATTTAGGAGTCGCCATCTTACCCCCAGCATTTCGATTTTCTAACATATTAGAGAATTTCTATTAGAATATTACTACTTTTGTTTGCTTAAATATTTTTCGAAGTGATTCTATTAATATATACTTGATAAAAAATTTATAAAATTAACTTAAATACCCCGCGATGCAATGCCAATCAAACCCGGGTTAGAAAGATTAACCCCGCAGATTGATACTATATACCTTTTCTCGCAGGCACGGCTTTGCCTAAAAAGTCCACAAAAAGTGTGGTCTGCCCAAAAAGTCCGAGTTTTTATGTACTTCTTGGGCAAAGCCCGCAGGCACGCCAAGTTATTAAGAGGTAAAAATATTCACCAGCTGCTTCTCGCCCCCAGACAGGGTACGGGCGTTTCTTTTAGATGCAACATTTTAACCATGAAAAACCACGAAACTTTACGAAGTCCCCCCCCTCACAGAGGGCATTCATTTCCTCCTTTAACACCTTCTGCCTCGGAAACAGGACCAATGTACAGCACCTGCTCCATCTTGCTCCCGTACCTGTAGATGGTAATCCCTTTGCAGTTTAGCTTGTGGGCGAGGATGTAAACCTTCTTCACGTCCTCCAGGGTTGCGTCGTTGGGCAGGTTGACGGTCTTTGAGACCGCGCTGTCAACGTGCTTCTGAAAAACAGACTGCATTCTGACGTGCCACTCCGGGGCAATGTCTAACGCAGTAACGAAGGGTCTCCTTACGTCCAGGGGTATCTCCTTCATCCCTTGTATGGAGCCCACTCTGGCGATTTCACTAAGCAGCTCCTTGCTGTAAAAACCCCGCTCCCTAGCAATCCTCTCAAAGATGGGATTAACCTCTAATAGTCGGGTACCCCCCATCACGCTCCTGTAAAAAGACACCGCGAAGATAGGCTCGATGCCGCTACTCGTGCTGGCGATGATGCTCAGGGTTCCTGTGGGGGCGATGGCGGTGATGGCTGCGTTGCGCACTTTTATTCCTCTTTTCTCCCATACGCTGCCCGCATAGTTCGGAAAAGAGCCACGCTCCTCCGCCAGCTCAGCAGAAGCCTCCCTCGCGGTCTTGGTGATGAAGCCCATTATCTCGTCTGCCTTCTTCAAGGCCTCCTCCGAGTTATAGGGTATGCCGAGCTCCAGCAACAGCTGGGCAAAACCCATCACCCCGAGGCCCACTTTCCTGTTGCCATTGGTTATCCTTTCAATCTCCTTCAAAGGGTATTTGTTGGCATCGATGACGTTATCGAGGAAGTGCACGGCGCTCCTAACAACCCTCCCGAGCTTTTCATAATCCACAACAGCCCCACCCCCCTCCATCCTGACCATCTTGGAGAGGTTTATTGAGCCCAGGTTACAGGACTCATAGGGTAGCAAAGGCTCCTCTGCACAAGGATTAGTGCTCTCTATCTCCCCTAACTGCGGCGTGGGGTTGTGCCTGTTTATCTCGTCGATGAATATTATTCCGGGGTCGCCGGAGCGCCAGGCAGAGATGACGATGAGGTCTAAAACGTCCCTAGCCCTGAGCTTCTTTGCTACCTCACTAGCCCTGGGATTCACCAGGGGATACCATTCGTCTTTCTCAACTGCTCGCATGAAATCATCGGTGACAGCTACGCTGACGTTGAAATTGCTCAGGATCCCTTCCTCGCCCTTGGCAGGGATGAACTCCAATATGTCAGGGTGGTCTACGCGGAGTATGCCCATGTTTGCCCCGCGTCTTTTCCCTCCCTGCTTTATTATCGCAGTTGCCATGTCAAAAGCGCGCATGAAGGACATGGGTCCTGAGGCAACGCCCTTGGTGGACTTCACTAGATCGCCCTTGGGGCGGATGCGGGAGAAAGAAAAGCCTGTGCCGCCACCGCTCTGGTGTATCAGTGCCATGTACTTAAGGGCATCAAAAATTCCTTCGACACTGTCATTTACTGGGATTACGAAGCAGGCACTGAGCTGCCCCACCTCTGTACCGGCGTTCATTAATGTGGGTGAGTTCGGTAAGAACTCCAGGTCGGCCATGAGGCTGTAAAACTCGTCCTCAACCTTCTTAACATCACAGCCCTGGTCGTAGAGCGTATCTACTGCCGCCATTGCTCTCGCTACGCGCCTGAACATCATCGAGGGCGTTTCAACGACCTTGAGGTTCTCATCTCTGAGGAGGTAGCGCTTCTCCAGGACTTTAATGGCATTAACCCCGAGCTTCAGATCGTCAATAACCCCTAGGAACTTCTTTGCTTCGCGGAGCTCGGCGCGCTTCTGGCGGTACAGTATGTAAGCCTTCGCAACCTTCGCATACCCATCCTTGATTAGTATCTCCTCAACGATATCCTGAACAACCTCAACGCTCGGCACTCCTTTAACGCGAGCATCGAGTACCCCGACTACGGCCTCAGCGAGCCTTCCTGCGACTTCCCCATCCTCCTCGCCCACAGCCGCGAAAGCCTTCCCAATGGCCGCGGCTATCTTACCAGGCTTGAAGGCTACGACCTGGCCGTAGCGCTTCTGAATTTTAGAAGGCATTATTTGGTCCCCCTTTGTTGTTTAATTCTCTATTCTTAATCCATCTAAAGTCTTTCTCTCTTTTAAAAGAATTTATATGCCCCGTACCTCACAGGTCTCGAAGCCCTTGGAAGCAATAGCTGCGAGGCTATGAAGTTCCTCGGGCGTATAGGGGGACACTTCCCTTAAGGCCTTATCGAGGGTGTCGTGATTCCGGAACTGCTGGAGATAATACTTTTTAGAGCCCTTCAGCCAATTTGTAATCTCCGTTATATCCTCCTCCCCGAGCAGTCCAGGCACAACCGTAGTCCTGAACTCGTAGTCTAATCCGCTCCCGCGTATCATCTCAACACTTCTCTGGATTTTATTCATATCCACCTTGGTCTTGACAACTTCGGCATACCTTTGGAGGGGCACCTTAATGTCCATGGCGACGTAGTCAAGGAGCCCTTCCCCCAGAAGCCCTTCCAGCATCCCGGGGTTGCTCCCGTTGGTATCCAGCTTTACCAGCAGACCATCCTTTTTCACCTTGGATATAAACCTTGGTAAGTCCTTATGTAGCGTGGGTTCTCCACCGGTGATGCATACTCCGTCAAGCCATTTCAGCCTACCTCTGAGGAAACCTATAATCTCCCTCTCAGGTATCGTCGGGAGTTCCTCATAGCCGTTAACCAAGCTTGGATTCTGACAGTACGGGCAGCGAAAGTTGCAGCCAGCGAGAAATATTATGCTCGCTATTTTCCCAGGATAATCTAGCAAGGTGGTCTTCTGTATCCCTTTTATGAGCATTTCATCCCCATAATAGGCAGAATAATTCGCATAAGAAAAAATAAAAAATATCCTTCCCTAGGGGAAGGGTTTAAAGTTCGATCTTCAGCTTTACAGGCTTGGTGCGCACGCCTTCTGCGCCTCCTTTAAAATCGTGCTCTAGGGATTTTAATTCCCCGTATTCAAGGCGGTCCTTGAACTCCTCTTTCTTACCGATGTTCCAGCGTTGCACGGGCCTGAAATAGCCCACAACCCTCGAGTATACCTCACATTCTTTTTCGCACTTCATATCGACACCTCCTTTTTAATCGTTTCCTCCATCATTGGCTACCTTAATTTCATGGGGACATGTAAAATGCTCACCAAGTATGTAGCCGTGGTCAGGGCAGATGCTGAAAGTAGGGGTTATGGTGAAGTAGGGTATCCTGGTATTGTAGACTATCTTCTTCACCAGACTCTTGCAGCTCTCCCCATCGCTCAGCCTTTCCCCCATGAACGTATGGAATATTGTGCCGCCAGTATAGAGAGGCTGGATGTCGTTCTGGTGCTCCACGGCACATATTGCGTCGTCAGTTTCATCGACTGATAAATGGGTTGAATTCGTTAGGTATGGTGTATTCTTGCCAGAGGTTCTTATGCCAGGGCAGAGCTCGTGGTCGAGCTTGGCGAACCTGTAGGCTGTGGACTCCGCGGGGGTAGCTTCGAGGTTGTAAAGGTTGCCAGTTTCTTTCTGGAATTCCCTCGTTATCTCCCGCATGAAGTTCAACGTCTTAATTGTCAATTCCTTACCCTCTGGGGAGGCTATACTCTTGCCTATTAGGTTCAAGCATGCTTCATTCATTCCGCACAAGCCAATAGTCGAGAAATGGTTCCTGAAGGTCCCTAAATAGGACT
>CAZDSM010000067.1:0-3199 GCA_964508205.1 Candidatus Hydrothermarchaeota archaeon
TCCTGGTAAGGGCCAGTGTAGGACACCCCAAGCCTAAGCCGGGTAGAATGGTATGAACATAAGGGTAGATTAGCCCCTGCTTATAATGGTGTGAAGTTTTAAATACTGTAGATGAAGATTAAGATAATATGAGAAGAACTAACTATAGGATACTGGGAGCCGTCCTCTTCGTCATCTTATTATTCCCGGCTCTCATGAGTATCTACGTTGATTACCTTTGGTTTCAGGAGGTGAACTACCTTCAAGTCTTCATGACCATATTGAAGACCAAATTAGTTCTGGCCGCCCTGGGATTAGGGTTCTTCTTTGGGATAATAGCGTTAAACGTGACAGTGGCCCTGCGAAACACCCTCGGGGAAGGGGCCATCACCCTGAGGACCTTCAGCTTCGGGTTAATCCTGGTGCTCAGCCTCTTTATAGGGATTGCCATTAGCTCTGGATGGGAGGTAACCCTCTCATATTTTAAGGCCACATCCTTCGATTTAAAGGATCCGATTTTCCAACGGGACATATCCTTCTACCTCTTTATCCTGCCATTCTACAAGTTCCTCTGGAGCGTCATCTTCTACGGGTTAATCCTGGTCGCGATAATCTGCGGAATAATATACGTGATTTACGGGAAGCCCCTTGTACAGAAGGAGGAGGAGTACGAGGACGTTACACAGCCGTTCGCCATAGAGTTCCCAAAGCTCAGCAAGAGCGCCATCACCCACCTGACGGTGCTAGGAGGCATCATCCTCGCCGCACTGGCCGTGGGCTTCATGTTGGACAGGTACTCTATCTTATACTCTACGAGGGGCGTCGTCTTCGGCGCTGGGTACGCGGACGTGAAGGTTCAGCTCTCCGTCTTAACAGCTCTAGCCGTGGTGGCTGTCATTGCATCCCTGCTGTTTTTCTTCAGCTCAAAAAAATTCGACTACCGTCTACCCGTGGCGGGCGTAGCTCTCCTGATAATCGTGGGGATGCTGGGCAACTTCGCTACAAGTGTAGTGCATAAGTACAAGGTTGAGCCCGATGAGTTCAACATGGAGAAGCCCTACATCGAATACGGCATCGATTTAACCCTTCAAGCCTATGACTTAAAAGGCATTAAAGAAGTGGACTTCCCTGCGCGCTACGACCTAACCTCCGAAGACATAAGCAGGAATAAACTCACCATTGACAACATTAGACTGTGGGACTGGCAGCCCCTCCTGCGGACATACAAGCAGGTGCAGCTGATAAGGACGTACTACGAGTTTAACGATGCAGACATAGACAGGTACGATATTAACGATGATTATCGGCAGGTTATGCTGAGCCCGAGGGAGTTCAAATTAGAGGCCCTTGACTCACGGTCTAGAACTTGGGTTAACGAGCACCTGTTCTACACCCATGGCTACGGCATTGCCATGAGCCCCGTGCGTTACGTGTCAGAGGAAGGATTACCCGTGTTGTATGTTCAGGACATCCCGCCCAAATCAGACATATTCGAGATAACTCGTCCAGAGATATATTACGGCGAGCTCACCAATAACTTCGTGGTGGTGGATACCACGACCAACGAGTTTGATTATCCCCGGGGGGATGCCAACGTTTACACTGTTTACGAGGGTAAGGCCGGGATAGGGATCGGCTCAATTATAAGGAAGGCCGTATTCGCCCTTCACTTCAACACCATTAAGCTGTTCGTCAGCCAATCTTTGACGTCGGATAGCAAGATACTGATTAACAGGAATATAAGGGAGAGAGCTGATGCCCTTGCCCCCTTCCTGAGCTACGACCGCGACCCGTATATAGTGCTCTCAGAGGGCCGGCTGTACTGGATTCTTGATGCTTACACTGTATCGAGTAAATACCCCTACTCAGAGTCCTACAAGGACATTAACTACATCCGGAACTCTGTTAAGGTGGTTATAGACGCCTACGATGGCGATGCATCCTTTTACGTGATAGACGATGAGGACCCCCTCATCGTAACGTACATGAAAATCTTCCCCTCTCTTTTCAAGCCCTTTTCCGCGATGTCCGCAGACCTGCAGAAGCACATCCGCTACCCCGAGGATCTCTTCAGAGTGCAAGTGGAGAAATACATGGTTTACCACATGAAGGACCCCCAGGTGTTCTATAACAAGGAGGACGTATGGGAGATACCGACCGAACTCTACGAGGGGGACCGCATCACCATGGATCCCTATTATCTGATAACAAAGCTCCCTGAGGAGGAGACTGAGGAGTTCATCCTTCTTCTGCCCTTTACCCCCCGCGGCAAGGACAACATGATAGCCTGGATGGCTGCCAGAAGCGACCTCCCTAGATACGGGGAAAGGATAGTCTACGCCTTTCCAAAGGAGAAGCTTATTTACGGGCCTATGCAGGTAGAGGCAAGGATCGACCAGGACACCGATATAAGCCAGCTCTTTACCCTGTGGAGCCAGGTGGGGACCAGGGTGATAAGGGGTAATCTCTTAGTTGTCCCCGTCGAGGACTCCCTCTTGTACATAGAGCCAATATATCTCCGCGCTGAGCAGCCCGGAGCCCTGCCAGAGCTCAAGCGCGTTATAGTCTCCTTCGGCGACATGCTTACGATGCAGGATACCTTGGAAAACGCCCTGGCGGTAATTTTCGGCGAGAAACCGGGGGAGAAAATTGAAACCGCGCCTTCAGATAGAAGCACCTCTGAGCTCATCGAGGAGGCGATTGAGCACTACAATAAGGCCCAAGAGCACCTTAAAGAAGGGAACTGGGCGGGCTACGGGAAGGAGCTGGCAGACATGAGGGCGGTGCTGGAGGAACTCACGGGCAGGCAAAGCACATAGGGGGTTTAACTTGGACGTTGTCGGTGTTGGTGCCCTTAATCTGGACCGCCTATATCGCGTGCCGAGATTCGCAGGACCAGGGGAGGAGATTCGAGTTCTATCTCACACCACCGCCCCCGGGGGTTCGGCGGCGAACACTATCGCAGCCATGGCGAGGCTGGGGATGAAAACCGGGTTTATCGGTGCGGTAGGAGATGACGTAGCCGGCGATTATATCCTGAATGACTTGAGGAAGGAGGGCGTTGATACAAGGAGCATTACTAGTGCTGGAAAGAGTACTGGAGAAGTCATCGCCTTAGTAGACAAAAAAGGGGAGAGGATGCTCTATGCCTTTCCAGGGGTCAACGATTCTCTGCGAATAAACGAGGCTGCTATGAGATATGCGAGAAAAGCAAAATTTT